>JAKAMV010000538.1 GCA_021812735.1 Chloroflexota bacterium
GCCGAGCGGGTGGTCGTTCATCGTGGTGCAGCTGCCGGCCGCGGTCTCGGTGGCGCCGTATCCCTGGAGCACGATGACGCCCAGGTCCTCCCACGCCTGCTGGAGCGCGGGCGGCAGGAAGGCGCCCGCGGTGGCGAACAGGCGGAGGCCGCCGCCGAGCTGCGCATGGACGCCGCGGAACAGGACGCGCCGGGCGGGCATCGGCAGGCGCCGCGCGACGGCTCGCAGCCGGTTGAACGACGCCGTCCGGCCCTGCCTCTCCACCTCCCGCTCGATGGCGCTCCAGAACAGGTCCACCACCTGGGGCACGAGCAACATCGTGGTAACACGATGCTCTGTTAGCGCGCTGAAGATCACGCGCGGACTCCGGGAGCGGACGTAGAGGATGTCGGCGCCCACCTCGAGCGCGTAGAACAGGCACACGGCCTGCTCCAGCAGATGCGACAGCGGGAGCAGCGAGACGAGGCGGTGCTCCATCGGGTTGATGATCCGATGGAACGAGGCCACGCCCGCGAGGACGTTGTCGTGGGCCAGCATGACCCCCTTCGGGTTGCCGGTGGTGCCCGAGGTGAAGATGAGCTCGAAGACCTCGTCCGCGGCGGGCCGCTGCCAGGCGGCGAGCTGCGCCTCCCAATCGGCGGGGAAGCGGTCGTCGGGGTCGGCCGAGAGGTCCTCCACCAGGGTCGTCGGGAACCGCTCGAGCTCAACCTCGCTCGGGTCGGGGGCGTCGCGCCCCGTGCCCAGGATCAGCCGGACGGCACCGCTCCGCTCGACGATGCGGCTGATGGTGTCGGGCGCCATCCGCGCATCCAGCGGCACGAAGACCAGGCGCGCGTACATCGCGCCGAAGTAGACGGCCGGGAGCGCGGGCGTCGACGCCGACCAGGTCAGGATGCGGTCGCCGGGCTGGATCCCGAGCGCGCGCAGCCGCCACGCGGCAAGGCGGCTCCGCCGCAGCAGCTCGGCGTACGACCAGTGCCACGACGTGCCGTCGTCGCGCCGCAGTCCGAGCGCGCTCTTCGTCCCGTACCGCGCCGCGCTGGTCTCGAGCAGGTCGAGCAGGGTGGCCATGTGAGCGTGATCCTAGCGGTGCCGATCCGCCGGTGTCGGCGGTATCAAAGCAACGACGCGCGGGCTCCACCGCCGTGGCTGTCAACCCCCCGGCAAGAGCTGGCGAGTTGCGCGTGGGACGGACGCGCCTCCAGCGCGAGATTGGCGCGGCCCGCCGTGAACGAGTCGGTGCGCGGGCGTGCGCCAGTGTCTCCCTGCGCGCCGCACCGTCGCGCCGAGCGGCGCCACACTCACGGCGGCCACGCCGCGCGGGCCAGCGTGCGCGATCGCGCTACTTCACCTCGATCGCCAGGCTCACGTGCCTGTCTGCGACCACGGTGACATGGCCGCTCGCGACCGCGTCGCGATTGTCGTCGAGCAGCCTGACCGTCCAACCGCCGACTTGACACGGGATCTCCGTCACCTGACCGGGCAGGGCGCCGTAGCCGACCTCTCCGCCGCACTCGCCCGGCCCGTCGCCCACGAAGTCGAGGACCCAGCCGCCCATCGGCACCAGCACGCCCTTGCCGGCGACGACCGTGACCTCGATCGTCCCGCGCGGCAGCAGCGCGGCGCCGGTGCCGTCCTCCGTGACCGCCAGCTCATCGGCCGGGACGCCGTAGTGGGCCAGCGCGAGGGCCGGTGCGGCCGGGTTCGCACTCGACAGCTCGAGCAGCGTGCGGTTGTGGACGGTGTCCACGCCGATCGAGATCGCCGCCGCGTCGAGGCCGCGCAGCCAGTCGATGTCCGCGGTGATGCGCTCCTGCAGCGCCCGAAGCGTGGCCTCCGTGTACGTGACTCGGCGCGTCACGAGCGGCGCGGCCGTGCCGATCCGGTCGAGGATCGCCTGCCGATGCCGCTCCGGATCCGAGGTGAAGAGCGCGACGACGGTCCCGTCCTGCTGGTCGAGGTAGAGCCCGCCGAACTGGTCTGGGACCGAGGCCGCGTACGCCTGGACAGCCGCCACCACCGTGTCGAACGTCGCCTGGCGCGCGGCGAACCACTGCGCTTCCTCGGGCAGCAGCGGGATGTCGAGCATGAACGTGCGAGCGGTGGGGTCCACGGCCACCGCCTCCACCCACGCGACATCCGAGCGGAAGCCGAACTGCTGCCGCTGGTGGACGGCGTACGCGATGTCGGAGGGCAGCGGCATGGGCGACGCGGCGTTGGCCGACGGTCCCCCAGGCGAGGCCGGCTCCGCGGGAGTCGCCGGCATCTCCGGCAGGCCCGCGGACGACGGCCCCGATGACGACGCCAGACCGCCGCCCGTGCATCCGGCCGCTAGGACTGCCGTCAGCGCCCCGCCGAGAAACGTCCGTCGAAACCCCCACCGCATGGCCGCATCCTCGCTGACGCCGGGCCCGCGTCAAGAGGCAGGCGGCCTCCACCGCCGCCGCGCGCGCGGCGCGTCGCTCCGGTGGTCGCCCGCAACCCGCCCACGCGACGCCGGAGCGCAGGCCGAACTGCTGGCGCTGGGCCTTCGCCTTCGCCCGTTACGCGGCCTCGCGGCTCACGTGCCGCGTCTCGGGCAGCAGCGCGATGAACGGCAGCGCCAGCAGCGCCGCCGCGGCCGCCAGGATCAGCGCCGCCTGGAGGCCCATCGCCTGGCCCAGTGCGCCCACCACCACGGTGCCAACCGCGCTCGTGATCGTGGTCACGAAGATGCTCAGGCCGACCGCGGTGCTCCGGTTGTCGGGCAGCAGCTCCTGCATCAGTACCAGTTCCACCGGCCCCGCGGTGAGCAGCACGACCCCGGCGATCGCCAGGACCGGCAGAACGGCTGGCCCTGCCGGCAGCGCGAGGGCCGCGATCAGCAGCGGCGCCCCCACGCCCGCCGCGATGGCGAGCATCGGCCGTCGGCCGATCCGATCCGACACCGTCCCGCCGCTGAAGGCGCCGACTGCCCCGCCGATCTCGAACACCGTCACGGCCGCGCCGGCGAGCACGAGGCCGGCCCCGGCGTCGGTGAGGTAGGTGGGGATGAAGACGAGCAGCCCGACGGTGGCCATCGACAGCAGCGCGCTCGCCGCCGCCAGCAGGAGGAACGGCCCCTTGACGGCGCCCAGCCCCTCGCGGATGGAGCCCGCGGCACGCTTGAGGTGGATTTCCGGCCGCCGGGCGAGTCGAGGAAGGAGGACGCCTGTGACGAGCACGCCGGGGACCAGCGCGATCCAGCTGCCGGCGAGGCCGACGACGGACAGCACGGCGGCGATGACGAGCGGGCCGATCGCGCGGCCGGATTCGCCGCCGGTCATGAAGATGGAGGTGCCCCGGCCCCACTGGGTCCCCGACGAGCGCGTGACGAGCGCGGCCGCGGCCGGGTGGAACACCGCCGAGCTCAGCCCGGCCAGTGCCAGGAGCAGCGCCACCACCGCCGGCGACGGCGCGAGGCCCAGCAGCGAGATCGCGACGGCCGTGGCGCCCGGCGCGAGCACGATCCAGTAGCGCGTGTCGGCGCGGTCCGCGATGTGGCCCAGGATCGGCTGCACCGCCGTTCCGACGCGGAACGTGGCGGCCAGCAGCCCGGCCACGGTCAGGCTGATCCCCAGCTGCGTGATGAGCAGCGGCAGCAGCACGCCCACGAACGCCGGGTAGCTGTCGTGGACCAGGTGCGCGCCCGAAACGGCCAGGATCGTGGGCGTGTCGAAGGCGGCCGACGCTCCCGGCGCCGGGTCGGCAGCAGGGGCGGTCGTCGTCTGGCTGTTGTCGGTGGTGGCCATGGAGCGCCCATTGTCGCCCGGATCGCACGCCCGGAGCGGCCCCGTAGGTCCCGGCTCTCGCGGGGCGGACTGCCCGGACGGACGACATCGCCCGCGCGTGCGCCCGCCGCCTCCTTGCCATTCATTCACCGGCTGATTACTTGGCGGGAGCCCTGCGGACCGAGACGCCAAGAAGGGGCGCAACCGTGCAGGCCACGCATGGTTGGCGCGCTGAGGAGTCCGCTCGTCGCCTACTAGCCACCGCACTCGTGGATGGCGAGATCCCCCGTGTCCGGTTCCCGCCGACGGCGGGGCTGGCAGCGCCGAGGGTCGGCCCGTCTGTGCCGCCGAGGCGCGGGCGAGGAGCCTCCGGCGAGCCCGGCGCCGGCGAAGGGAGGCCGCGCCCGTTCCGCCGCGACCAGTCGCCGGCCCGTCCCGGGGACTGCCTGCCGTCGGGTGCTATGGTCCGCGCATGGATCGCGACGACCTGGTGCGTCTCCGCCGCGCCCGCGACCGGATGGACCGCGAGTACGCGCGGCCGCTGGACGTCGAGGCCCTGGCGCGTACCGCCTGCATGTCGTCCGGCCACTTCTCGCGCAGCTTCCGGGCGGCCTACGGGGAGAGCCCGTACAGCTACCTGATGACCCGCCGCATCGAGCGGGCGATGACGCTGCTGCGGCGCGGCGACCTGTCGGTGACCGGCGTCTGCTTCGAGGTGGGCTTCGGGTCGCTGGGGACGTTCAGCACGCGCTTCGCCGAGCTCGTGGGGGAGAGCCCGAGCTCGTACCGCAGCCGCGACCACTCCTGGTCCGAGCCGCTGCCCTCCTGTCTCATCCGGGCGGCGACGCGACCGGTCAGGAATCGAGAAGCGGTCCCCGGCCGGCGCGACTAGAGTCCGGGCCATGGACGTGCAACTGCAGAACTGCTTCCTGTCGGTCGACGATCACGAGAAGGCGATCGCGTTCTACCGCGATGCCCTGGGCTGGGAGATCCGCAACGACGTCAAGGCCTACGGCATGCGCTGGACCACGATGGGGCCGCCGTCCCAGCCCGGCGTCAGCGTCGTCCTCGAGCCCCCGGCCGCCGACCCCGGAATCTCGTCGTCGGACCGCGAGGCGCTCGGCGCCCTGCTCGCCAAGGGCCTGCTGGGACGGCTGAACCTCACCACCGCCGACGTGGACGCGGCGTTCGACCACGTGCAGGCCACCGGCGCCGACGTGGTCCAGGAGCCCATGGACCAGCCGTATGGCGTCCGGGACTGCGCCTTCCGCGACCCGGCTGGCAACCTGATCCGGATCAACCAGCCCCGCCGCTGACGCCCGCGGTATCGGGACGCGCCCCGGGACCGCGGCCCTCGGCACTGCTTGACCTCCCGACCCCGACCCGATTCGACGCGCTCGCACCGGCCGCGTACACTCCGGCGGCCTGCCGGCAGGTTCCGCGCGCCCGCGAGAGCGAGCACGCCAGACGCGCCGGGACGCCCCCCGCGCCGCTGGGCATCGCGCGCGGGGAGCGGGTTCCGAGACCCCTGCCCGAGGAGGTGAACCAGGTTTGGCCGAAGTCCGAGTGGGCGAGAACGAGACGTTCGAAAGCGCCCTCCGCCGCTTCAACAAGAAGATCCAGCAGAGCGGGATCCTCGCCGAGGCGCGTCGTCGCGAGCACTACGAGAAGCCGTCGGTGAAGCGGAAGCGCAAGGAAGCGAAGCGCAAGAAGAACGCGCGAGCGAGCCAGGGCTGAGCCAGACCGGGTTCGCGGCTGGGCGGGCGGGCGGCCGAGGACGGCCAGCCGCCAGTTCGCCGCGGACCCG
Organism: Chloroflexota bacterium; assembly: GCA_021812735.1. The sequence goes on from JAKAMV010000538.1 coordinate 5,557, forward strand.
CGGCACCCCCGCCGGGGCGCCTCACCCAGGAGGGTCCGATGACCCTACGCGAACGACTCCATGACGACACGACCGCCGCGATGCGGTCGGGCGACACGCTGCGCCGCGACGTCCTGCGCATGGTGCAGGACGCCGTCTACAAGACCGAGAAGGCCCAGCGGGTCAGCTTGTCCGAGGACGAGGTTCTGGGCGTCGTCAGCCGCGAGGTGAAGACCCGCCGCGAGAGCGTCGAGGCGTTCCGCAAGGGCGGCCGCGAGGACCTGGCCGCCAAGGAGGAGGCGGAGATCGCCATCCTCGCCGGCTACCTGCCGCAGCAGCTAGGCGAGGACGAGCTGCGCGCCCTCGTGGACGAGGCGATCGCCGCCACCGGGGCGGCCACGGCCCGCGACCTGGGCAGGGTGATGGGCTGGCTCTCCCCCAGGATCCGCGGCCGCGCCGACGGCAAGGTGGCCTCCGGGCTTGTCGCCCAGGCCCTCGCCGGCGCCGAGGCCGCTGCGCGCGGGGCCGCCCGCTAGGGCACCCGCCATGCTCGCATCGTCGGCCTCCGACAGCGCGGCCGCCTTCACCCGCCGCGACCTCGGGCGGCTGCTCGCCGCCTCCGCGCTGCTGATCGCCGCGATGTCGATGATCCTTGGCCTGGACGTCCTGCCGGCCCAGCCAAGCCTCGAGCTGGGGATGCCCGCCCCGACCGTCGTCCAGGCGCCGCGTGCCGCCGTGTACGTCAGCGAGGTCCTCACCGCGCAGGCGCAGCAGGCCGCGAAGGCCAGCGTGGACCCGCAGTACACGTACACGGCTGCCGGCGCCGCCGCCGTCGCGGCCCAGCAGGCGCGCGCGTTCGAGCAGCAGGCGCAGGTCGTCGATGCGGCGTACGCGCCGGGCGTCACCGACCTCGGGCGACAGGCCATCCTGGCCAGCGCGCTCGGCAACCTGACCTCGGCCGACCGCAAGACCCTGATGAACCTGACTTCAGAGCGGTGGACGGTGGTGCGGACCGAGGCGGCCCGGGTCCTGTCCTCGCTCGAGACCGCGGAGCTCCGCGACAGCGAGCTTGCGCTGGTCCAGGCGAACCTGGCGGACCGGATCGCCGGCGGCCTCTCACCCGACGAGATCTCGCTGGCCACGGCGATCGTGCGCCCCCTCCTGGTGCCCAACTCCACGTACTCGGAGCAGCTGACCGAGCAGGCGAGGGCCGCCGCGGCCGCCGCGGTCCAGCCGGCCCAGCAGAGCTGGGAGCAGGGCGAGACCATCGTCGCCAACGGGGTCCGCATCGACGACGTGGCGTACGAGGCGATCACCTACTTCGGGCTGAACCAGGGCGGGCTCGACGTGGCGCGGCTGATCGGCTTCTTCGTGCTCTCGATCCTCACCGTGGCGCTGCTGCTGGTCTGGACGTGGCGGTTCCGGCGGGAGTTCTGGCACCGCAACAAGGTGCTGCTGCTGCTCAGCCTGATCCTGCTGGTGGCGGTGCTCGCGCTCAAGCTCACGGCCGGCCGCTACTGGCTGCCCTACGCGCTGCCGCTGAGCGCCCTGGGCATGCTCGTCACCGTCCTGCTC
>JAKAMV010000539.1 GCA_021812735.1 Chloroflexota bacterium
CGCGCAGCTGTGGCACCTGCCCGACGCCAGCTTCGACCGGGCGGGTTTCGCCCGCTCCCGGCCGCTGGGCGCCGTCGCGCCGCCGGTGGGCGACGGCGTCGGCCTCGTCATCGGCCGCAGCGGCGCCCGCCCGCTGGCGATCCCGAGCTCGGTCCTGCCGACGCACCTCGCGGCCTTCGGGGCGACCGGCTCGGGCAAGAGCACGCTGCTGCTCAACCTCGTGCTCGCGCTCACCGAGGCCGGCATCGGCGCCACGGTGCTCGACCCGCACGGGGACCTGACCTGCGACGTCCTCGACCGGCTGCGCCCCGGCGCCGAGCCGCGCGCCCACATCCTGCGCCTGGCGGACCGCGACCACCCCCGCGGCTTCAACTTCCTCGAGCGCCGCGCGCCCGGCCAGGAGCAGCTCGTCGCGTCCGAGTTCGTGGGGCTGTTCGAGGACCTCTGGCCGCGCTTCTGCGGACCCAAGATGCAGCACTACCTGCGCCACGCGCTGCTCACCCTGCTCGCGTCGCCCGAGCCCCAGACGGTCATCGAACTGGTCCGACTGCTCACCGACGACGCGTTCCGCGAGGGCTACATGCGCGGCGTCCGCGACCCGCTGCTCGAGGCCTTCTGGCGGACCGAGTGGCCGAGGGGCGGCGAGCGCGACCGGGACGGCTCCATCAAGGCGGTGCTCAACAAGCTCGGGGCGTTCGTCGCCTACGAGTCGATCCGCAACGTCGTCGGCCAGGGCGCCTCCACGGTCCGGCCGCGCGACATCATGGACCGCGGGCACCTACTGCTCGTCGACCTCTCGGGCGTGGGCGGCGACAACGCCTCATTGTTCGGGGCGATGCTCGTGGGGCGGTACGCGATCGACGCCGCGGGGCGCCAGGGCCTGCCGCGCGAGCGCCGCCGCCAGCACGTGCTCGTGGTCGACGAGGCGCAGCGGTTCGACACCCGGGCGATGGGGCGGATCGCGGTCGAGGGGCGCAAGTTCGGCCTCTCGCTCGCGCTCGCGACCCAGTCGCTCGACGGGCTGGGGGAGCGGCTGCGGGGGACGGTCCTGTCGAACGCGGGGACGATGGCCCAGCTGCAGCCGGGGTCAGTGTCCCTCCGGGGGCTCGCGGACCTGTTCGCGCCAGTGACCGCCGAGCAGCTGGCCGACCTCGCGCCGATGCAGGTCGTGCTGAAGCTGCCCGGGCCCGACGGGCGGCGGGTTGCGTACGGCGGCGAGGTCGAGCGCTGGCCGGTCGAGGACAAGGCTGTCGGCGAGGCGATCATCCGATCCTCGGACGCGCGCGACGCGCGGCCGCTGGCGCAGGTCGAGGCCGAGGTCTGGCGGCGGTCGGGCGGTCGGCGCGACCGCGGCGCGGGTGCCGGCAGCCCTGTGCCGCAGGGCGAGCGGCAGGTCGATGCCTGAGCAGCCGGTGGCACGGGGGCGGCGGGGGAGCGGGCCGACCCGTGCCAGGCCCGTGCCGGGGATCCGTGCGTCGGGGGAGCGCCCGATTCGCGGGACTGCCCACAGCAGTGGGCTGTTCCGCCCCGGTCCGCACCGCGCCCGCGTCGCCCGCCTCGACGCCGGGATGCTCGACATTTGTGACCGGGCCTGCCTCCGCCTACTCCGCCGGGTCCAGGTGGCCACGCCCGACCAGCTGGCCGCCCTCGTGTACCCGAGCCGACGGACGGCGTTCCGCCGCCTCCGGCGCCTGTGGCAGGCGGGCCTGCTCGAGCGCGCGCCGCTCCCGCCCCACCGCGGCGGGGTCCCGATCGCGTACCGGCTCACACGCCGCGGCATGGCCCGCCTCGGCTACGCGGACCGGCGCACCGGCGGCCTCGCCCACCTCCGGCACGCGCTCGACACCGTCGCTGCCGTGTGCGCGCTCGCCCGGCCCGTCGACGGCCCGGCCGGCCCGCAGCTGCCCGTCCAGCTCTGGCTGCCCGAGTCGACCGCCGCCGATGCCGGCGCCGGGCCCGCCCGCCCCGACGCGGTCGTCGTCCTGCAGCTCGACGACGGGTCGTGCGTCCTGTGCCTCGAGACCGACGAGGCGACCGAGCACGCCCCGCAGATCCGCGCCAAGCTCGCGACCTGGGAGCGGGTCCTCGCCGGCCGCGATGGCTGGCACGTCCTGTTCGTCGTGCCAAGCTCCGCCCGGGCCAGCTGGCTGCGCCGCGTCGCCCGGCCCGACCTCGGCGGCAGCGGCTGGGCCGTCGTCCTCGCCGACCTCGAGTCCGATGGCCTCGACGCGCCGGTCCTCCCGCTTGCCCGCCCAGGCCCGGCCCGGAGCCTGCGGTCGCTCGTGCGCGGCCCCCGGCCCCGCCGCGGCTCGACGCCCGTCGGCTCCGATGCCTGGGTCGAGGTGCTCGGCTCCGGCGGCGGCGAGGAGCTCGACGAGGTCCTCCCGTGAGGCGCGAGTCGCTCACGCCCGCCGAGCGCGTCCTGCGCGCCCGCATGGCCGCCTACGCGCTCCACGCCCGCCACGACCCGCGCGAGACCACCAGGCCCGCCCGCCGCGCCTACTTCACCCGGCTCGCGTACCTCTCGGCGCGGAAGCGGGGAACGCGTTCCGTCGTTCGCCCGGTGGGAGCGCCGCGTGAGCGGGGTCGTGACGAACACTGCAGGTGACCGTTGGGCATCGAACCCGATGGCGCCTCGCGTCGCCACCGCACGTCCGTCCTCGGGTCATGGAGTCGGCCATCGCGGGCGCAGCAGTGGCGGCATCGAGAACGACGACGCCACCCCGCCTCGCGAGCACCGCGGCCGGCGGGCGATCACCGAGCGTCGGGCACTCGAGCCGCTGCTCATGACGACCGACGCCGAGGCCACCTCGCCGCTTGGACCCGAGCCCAGGCCATCAGGGCGGCCGGCGAAGCAGCGGGACGGCCCGCGATCCGCTCGTGTATAGCGCGCGCGGGCATGAACGCCGTGCAAGCGCACCTGGTCGGTGCGCTTGCACGGCGTTCATGGACCGCTACCGGGACGCGGACTGGCCCCATTCGATCAGTGGAGTTCGCGGGGGCGTGCGACCGCCGGCCCCGGGCCCGTCGTGACGATCCAGTCCGCCTTCCTGGCGAACCCCGCGAGCAGCGGCGTCTCGACGGCGTATTTCGCGCGGACCCGGGCGCGGATTGCACCCTCGCCAGCCGTGCCGTATCGCCGATCGTTGATGGCCCGCTGGACCTCACGCTCTTCCCGGATCCCCTCAGGGGCGTCGAAGAAGAGGCTGAGCGACGCGTTTGCGACCGCAATATGCGATCCGAGAAGAGTCACGCCCTCCGCCACGATCACCTGGCCGGGGCGGGCGGCGAGCCGGACCGGCGCCCCGATCGCTCGCGCCGAGGGATCGTAGGGAGCGAACTCGATCTGTCCGCCAGCGAGGAGTGCGGCTAGCACGGCCTCCAGCAGCGGCATGTTCCACTTGTCCCACCAACCGAGGGACGGCCGACAATCCTCTTCGATGAGAAACCAGTCGCCCAGCACCAGGAGGGCGTCGAGCGCCTTGGCTATCTCCGCGCAGTAGGTTGTCTTGCCCGCACCAGGCTGACCGCCGGCAACGACGAGTTGATGACCGCCGCTTGCCAAGCCGTCGACCGACCTACCGATGATGGCGGAGGGGCCCAGTGGGGCGTCCTGCTCGGACGGCCTGATGCCCCAGCAGGACGCTGGGACAGCGATGCCAACTGAGCGCAGAGCGGCCAGCAGTTGACACCGGACGTCAGATCCAAAGTGGTTGGATGCACTCGAAAGACCCGGGCCGGCAGGTTCGCTGCCGGCGATCCGGACGAGCGGGGTGGACATCCGTCGGATCCTCCTGTGCTGAGATTCATCACGAGGATCACGGGCCGCCCGAATGCCGCAGCCACAGACGGTGTCAAGGGGTCGTCCTGACGCAGCGCCCACGCACGATCTGCTCGCGGCGGACCGATGCCACGGCGTGTCATGACACCGCGCCGGCAAGGTGGTCGCACCAGCAGGTTCTGCAGTCGTCCATGGACGCAGCCCTGGCTTGGTTCGGGCAGGTGCACAGGCAACTGCGGCACAAGTGCACAAGGCATTCGCGGCATGAAGATGCACCGGGTGGTCGAGCGGCGGTAGAAGCGACGCGGGATACCCCGGGCCAGCGGCGACCACGCCCAACTCCACTCGGGGGATCAGGCTGACTGACTGCTCCACGAGCGACGCGGATGCCTGGAGCGTGACGAGACCCGGGGTCAGTCCAGAGGGCTTGCGGTACCGCGTTTGGCCGAGTGCCGGGCGGCTGCAGGCGACGCGAGAGACGTCAGGCTGATCGGCGAGGACGGTTTCCGGTCGGCGGCGGCGGTCCCGTTCGCGAATCAAATGCGGACGGCAGCGATGGCCCAAAGCCGCGCTCAGCCAGGAGCGCCTCGACAACCGCGCGCTCGTCCCACGCCACAGCTTGATCCGCGTACAGGATAGAAGTCTCGTGGCCCTTGCCTGCAAGCAGGACAACGTCCGTTGGGCGGGCGTTATCGAGGGCCGCCGCGATCGCGTCGCGGCGGTCCGGGATCAACAGCAGATCTTCGCCGCGACGGCGTCCGGCCGCTTCAGCACCCGCCGCGATCTGATCAATGATCGCGACGGGGTCCTCCCGCCGCGGATCCTCATCGGTCGCGACGACGAGCCGGCAGCGTTCTCCAGCGACGTGACCTTGCAAGGCCCGCTTCCCAACGTCGCGCTCGCCAGCAGAGCCGAAGACTGCGATGAGACCGCCTCCGGGCCCCACGAACGAGCGGAGCGAGTCGAGGACAGCAGCGAGGGCAGCAGGGGTGTGGGCGTAGTCGACCACTACGGTGTACGGCTGGCCGCAGGAGACGCGCTCCATTCGTCCGGCAACTCCGGGGAACCCGGCCAACCCCGCCAGTACGGCGTCTGGATCGAGGTCCAACACCTCGCCAAGCGCGACGACGGCGAGGGCGTTGTGCACATTGAAGCCGCCTAGAAGCGGCAGCCGCAACTCGCGCTTGCCGCGCGGCGTCTCGACCGATGCGGTGAGCCCAGAAGGGGTTTCGGTGATCGCCGTCGCGCGGACATCGGCGCCGGGTGTAGTGCCGTAAAGCACAAGGCGTGCACCCGCCTCGCGAGTCGCATCGGCGATTACGGGTGCGCTCGTGTCATCAGCATTGACGATACCGGCGCGTGGCCAAAATCCGTTGCCTGGCGGCCGCTTGGGCTTGAGCTCGGTCCCGGGCGGCCCCAAGCCCCGAAACAACCGGGCCTTCACATCGCGGTACGCTTCCAAGGTGCCGTGGAAATCAAGGTGCTCGTGGGTAAGGTTCGTGAACACCGCCACGTCGTAGCGGATCCCAGCGACGCGCTGGAGGGCAATCCCGTGGGAGGTCGTTTCTAGGACCGCGGCCGAGTCGCCAGCCAGCCACATCGCGCGTAGGGCTCGCGCGATCTCGAGTGCCTCCGGTGTCGTCACGTGCCCGACTGCGCCGACCCTCAGCGCGCCCACCTGCTGTGCTGCCGTGCTGATGAGGCCGGCGCCCAGCCCGGCGGCAGACAAAGCCGCGGCTGCCATGCCTGCCGTCGTCGTCTTGCCGTCGGTTCCCGTTATCCCGATGATCCCGAGATTGTCCGACGGGTCGCCGTACCACCAAGTCGCAGCCGTAGCGAGGGCGAACTGGCAGCGCCCGACCACGAGTTGGACTGCAGGTGCGGCAACTTCTGGTGGAACTGCCGTCTCGACAACGAGCACTGTTGCCCCCGCTGCGACCGCGGCAGCAAGGTAGCGATGCCCGTCTGTGTGAGCCCCGGGGACCGCAACGAAGCAGCCACCGCGAACGACCAGTCGGGAGTCGTAGGCGATCCCCGCGACCGGGATCGCGTGCGGGTCCGCGATACCCGGGGGCGACGAGACGGCTTTCAGTTGCCCAGCATCAGTCAGACGCCTAACCAGTTCGCCGAGCGGCCGACTCCAGCCTGGCTCAGCAGCGGCGAGCGCCCTGCGGTAGGCGTCGTCGTCCATGCGCGACAGCGACATCTCAGTCGGCATCGTCCGCTCCGCGCCCTTCCTCCATCCTTCGATCCTAGCCGGTTGCCGGGCAGCTTTCCTCTGGGTCGGACGCCATCGGCGCGGACGCGCGGTCGGTGGCGGACACCGCCTTCAGGGCCGTGGACGTCGACTCGGTGTCAAGACCCTCCCTCGACACGTAGGCGTGGCACATCCGAGACCAACAGCGCCAGCATCCTGGCGGGTACGCCCCACCCGCCAGCGGTACCATCTTGTCGTTTCCGGAGGCGTGGAATGGACCGGCTCGATACCTTTCCGACGGGAGTGGTGGTCGATGCCCACGATCTCCTCGGTCTCTGCGCAGAGGCGGACTTCAGCCACTGCATCGAGGAACTGGGCGGCCTAGAAGGCGTGTGTCCGGCATGTGGCAACGCGGTCGGGTACGCATTCGCAAACGCGCTCGCCGGGCGGGTGCTCCATCAAGGCCCCCCGGACGCAATCTGCGCGATGACCTACGACGAGATCGTGCTCGCGATCATCCAGCGTCGAACGGGCGACGCACCCCCCCCGCTGGGTGGCGGGGAGTGGCTCTGATGTCGTCCCTCTCGGCTCACATCGGTGCTTCGCTAAGCCTGACGCGTTCTAGTCGCGAGCAACTTGCCCGAAACACCGTCTCTAGTGGACGGCGTCCCTAGCTCCGCGACTTTGGCCGCTGTCGCCGGTCTTCGTCGCTCGTGTCGCTGACACGGACCGCCTGTTGATTGGCATCCGACCGTGGCATGCTGCGACTCGGAGGTGGCGTCGAGATGGGCGGACCCGGGCCAGGCGGACGGGACGAGCGCGGCAATCGCCGGTCCGAGGCGGAGCGGGATGCGGCGCCGCTGCGGCCCTACGTTCGGCGGATACTCAAAGAGCTGATGGGCACTCTTGGGCTTGGCCCAGTCGAGTTCGCGCGGCGTCTCGGCCAAGGCAACCACGGCAACCTATCCCACTTTCTTCGTGGAGCGCCCGGGCGAAACTGGCCGCCGGCCGGCACCATATGATCAGGCGGAATCTGGCGAGCGTCGCAACACCCATGAAGTTGGGGAGTTGCGATGGGCCGTCGAGGACCGAAGCCGGACTATGCCAAGCGTGAGGCGTTCGCGAAGC
>JAKAMV010000540.1 GCA_021812735.1 Chloroflexota bacterium
ACACCCCGGCGTTCGCGTGCACCAGCCTCACCGCACGTGCCGGGACGAGTCCGCGGCGGCGCGCCGAACGGCTCCCGAATGCCGCAAGCTCGACCTGCGTCATCGTCGGCGCCGGGCTCGATGCGTGGCCAGCCGCCGCCAGCGCAGGGCGCGCGTCGACGGGCGGTGTCAGCAGCGACACGCAGAGCACCGCCACCGCGATCAGGCGGTAGGGCGCCGCCGCCGCACGCGCCTGTGCAGCCATGGCGCGGGGCAGGGACGGCCGCGGTCCAGAGGCCGACGTGACCGGGCGCACCGCGGCCAGGCGGGAGAGCCCTGTCGCGTTGCCCAGCCGGGCGCCGGTGAAGGCTCGCCGGACAGCCAGACGCGACGGACGGATCCGCTGCAGTCGCGTGGTTGTCTCCTCTAGCGGGCACGCGCCGCGCGCGTTGTGGCGCGGCTACGGTGCCGGACCGGGTGCCACGGGAGCGGAGACGGTGCATCCCGCAGGCGGTTCGGAAGGTGGAGCTGTGCCCAGCGTCGCGCACGACGCTGTCTCCCCTGCCGACACCGGTCGAACAGTGCAGGAGCCAGGCGGCCCGACCGGGGCCGGCGGCTCACGGCCCGCGCATGGTACATGGCGTCTGCAGGTTGCACAAGCTGCGCCCGACGCTCGTGTGTCGCCACGAGCCAGGACTGGAGCGGAAGCCCCGGCGCCGTCCTACGCCCGGCATGTCATCGGCGGAGGTGACAGCATGGTTGCCGTGCCGCATCCAACCGCCCCACAGTCGCCCGGACGAGACGGACGAGATGGGTCGGCGCGCGATCGGAACGTCGCCATCGTCATCGTGGCGCGGCTCTTCATGAGCGCCTCGCGCGCGCTGGCCGGCGTCGTGACGCCCGTCTACCTCGCCGTGATCGGCTTCAGTGCCCTGCAGCTCGGCGAACTGACGCTCGTCGTCGGGATCGGCGCCGCCATCCTGTCGACGTCGATCGGCTTGGTCTCGGACCGCTTGGGCCGCAAGCCGTTCCTGATCGGCGCGCCGCTCCTCGCCGCCGCCGCGGGGCTCGTCTTCGCCTTCACTCGGACACCCGCGCTGCTCTTCCTCGCGGCAGCGATCGGGAGCTTCGGCCGCGGAGCCGGTGCCGGCGCCGGGACGGTGGGGCCGTACCAGCCCGTCGAACAGGCGCTCGTGACCGACACCATATCGCCCGCCCGGCGCAACGTGGCCTTCGGCCGACTCGCCTTCGCGTCGAGCGTGGGCGCCCTGGTCGGAGGCCCGCTCGCGCTCCTGGCCGGCACGACCGGCCCCGGCGACCGGGCTGCGAGCGTCGCCTTCCGTGCCCCGTTCCTCGCCACCGCCCTGCTCGCGGCGATCGCGGGTCTGCTCGCGCTGGCCTTGCGCGAAGCGCCCCGGCCGCCCGTCGCCGACGACCGGGGCCGTCGCCCCGGGCTGCCCCGCCGCTCCATGCCGCTCCTGCTGCGCCTCTGGGCCACCAACAGCGTCAACGGGTTGGCGGTGGGAATGTTCGGGCCGTTCGTGACCTACTGGTTCTTCCGACGCTACGGGGTCGGCGCCGGACAGATCGGACTCCTCTTCGGCGTCATCAACGCCGCGACGGCCGCATCGACGTTGTCGGCTGCGCGCATCGCGCGGCGCTGGGGGCTCGTGCGCACCGTCACCGTCGTGCGGATCGCGCAGGCCATCTTGCTCGTCCCCATGGTCCTGGCACCCACGTTCCTGCTCGCCGGGGCGATCTACCTCGTGCGCATGGTCGTGCAGCGGATCGGGATGCCGCTGCGCCAGTCATACGTGCTCGCGATGGCCGACCCGGCCGAACGGGCGTCGGTCGGCGCGCTCTCCAACCTGCCGAGCCAGGCGACCCAGGCGGTCGCTCCGGTGGTCGCCGGCTACCTCTTCGACGAAGTCAGCCTGAGCTTGCCGTTCCTGATCGCCGGCGTCCTCCAGCTGGCCAACGCGCTCCTCTACTGGGGCTTCTTCCGCGCGCTGCCACCCGAAGAGGAGGTGGCGACGGCATCTTCGCCGGTCGCGGGGACGGGCGGCCGTCCGCTTGGCGGTTCGGGTACGCTGCCATGACCATGTACGTCCCCCCGCACTTCAAGCCCGGCGACGCGGAGGTACGCGAGCTGCTCGCCCACCAGGGAGCGGCGGACCTGGTCACCTTCACCGAGCAGGGCCTCCTCGCGACGATGCTGCCGTTCCTCTACGACCCACCGGGCAGCCGATCTGGGGTCGGGGAGCTCGGCGCGCTCGTGGGGCACATCGCCCGCAACAACGAGCAGTGGCGAGTGCCGGCGCTCGGCGACGCGCTCGTGATCGTCCGCGGTCCCGACGCGTACATCACGCCCTCCTGGTACGCGACCAAGCGGGAGCACGGCCGCGTGGTCCCGACCTGGAACTACGTCACCGCGCACGTCTACGGGCGCCTTGTCATCCACGATGACCCGACCTGGGTCGAGGCCCTGGTACGCCGGCTCACGGCGCAGCACGAGGCGACTCGTGCGGAACCCTGGTCCGTGGACGACGCACCGGCACCGTACATCGCGGGGCAGCTCCGCGCGATCGTCGGCATCGAAGTCGTGGTCGGTCGCATCGAAGGCAAGTTCAAACTGAGCCAGAACCGCTCGCGCGCCGACATGGAGGGGGTCATCGCGGGCCTCGAGGCGGCCGGCAGACGGGACCTCGCCGAGGTGATGCGGGCGGCTCTGCGCGACCGGCCCCCCGACTGAGCGGCCCTGGCTGCATCTCGCAGGCCGGACGGCTGACGCGGGCGCCCGGGCGTCACCCTCCACGCTCGGCGGTGGCGGCTGCGGTATCATCCCGGGGCTGGCGTTGGCGAGTGGCCAAGCGGTAAGGCGCCTGACTCTGGATCAGGAGACCGAAGGTTCGAATCCTTCCTCGCCAGCCAATTCCACGACATGTTGTGGGATGCTGGTGGTGCGGTACCCCCCGTCGTGATGCCGTACTCCCCCTCAGGGCGCAGCGGCCTCGCAGAACGCCACTGACCGTGCCCAACCCGCGCGAAGCCCTCCCCCAACGACCCGCCCGGACGAGCCGAGATCGGCGTGCTCGGTCGCCAGGGGCGGACCCTCAGCGGCGCCGGCAACACGCCAACCTTGAGCCGTTCCAGCCCCTGGTCTGGTCACCACTACCTGCGTGCGGGATGTGGCTCGCCTCGTGCTGAGCTGGCCTCGTGCGGGACTCGTGACGCAGCTGCCCAGCTGGCGCTACGACGTTCATTGACAACTGAAACTACCGAACATAGGCTGCTTTCATGACCACGCTGAAGACGGCACGAGCGAAGGATGCCGCTCGGTCCGACGCCGCGGACGAACAGCCGCTACGCGAATTCGTCGAGGAGTTAGCCGTCAGCCTCGAGGCCGAAGGGCTGCCCCGCATGGCGGGGCGCATCTTCGCCTTTCTGCTCATCTGCCGCCCACCGGAACAGACCGCGGCGGAGCTCGCGCGGGAGCTACATGCGAGCGCTGGTGCCATCAGCACGATGACCCGTCTCCTCGTGGGGGCGGGGCTCATCGAGCGCGTCTCCCGGGCCGGGCAACGCGCAGACCGCTTTCGCATCCCGGCCGAGGGCCTGACGAGCGTCGTCGAGGCCGCGGCGCTACGCCTCGGTCGCTACCGCCGCCTCACCGCACGCGGGCTCGGCCTGCTCGCCGATCGGCCACCGGACGAGCGAGCCCGCCTCCAGGAACTCCACGATCTGTACGCCTTCTTCGAACGTCGATACCCGCTGCTCGTCGACGACTGGCGGCGCCAACGATCCGGAGAGGAGCGTCCATGACCGCGATCATCGAGACCCAGCAGCTCACCAAGTTCTATGGGTCGCAGCGCGGGATCGTCGATCTCGACCTCACCGTCGAGCAGGGGGAAGTCTTCGGCTTCCTGGGGCCCAATGGGGCCGGCAAGACGACCACGATCCGCCTCCTGCTCGACCTGATCCGCCCGACCCGCGGGCGGGCCTTCGTCTTCGGGATCGACACCATCGCCGACCCGGTGGCGATCCACCGCCGGGTGGGCTACCTGCCAGGCGAGTTCGCCCTCTACGACCGGCTGACCGGCGGACAGACGCTCGAGTACTTCGCCAACCTCCGCGGTGGCGTGGATCGGGCCTACCAGCGCGCCCTCATCGAGCGCTTCGATCTCGACCCCTCCCGCAAGTTCCGGGAATACTCCAAGGGCAACAAGCAGAAGGTGGGTCTCGTGGCGGCGCTCCAACACCGCCCCGAACTCCTGCTCCTCGACGAGCCCACCGCGGGGCTCGACCCGCTGGTCCAACAGACCTTCTTCGCCGTCCTGCGCGAGGCGGTCGCCGAGGGCGGCACGGTCTTCCTCTCGAGCCACATCCTCTCCGAGGTGGAGAAGACCTGCGACCGAGTGGCGATCATCCGTGACGGCCGCCTGGTGCGCATCGACCGCGTGGACGCCCTGCGCGACCTCGCCCACCACCAGGTCGAGCTGCGTTTCGCGGGCCCTGTGCCGGCCGCCGAGTTCGAGCGGCTGCCGGGCGTGAGCGACGTGCGCGCCGAGGACCACGTGCTGCGCCTGCGGGTCGTGGGGTCGATCGCGCCGGTCGTGCAGGCCGCCGCCCGCTTCGAGATCCTGGACTTCCTCAGCCGCGAACCCACCCTCGAGGAGACCTTCCTCGCCGAGTACGGCCAGCAGGCCGTCGCGGTGGCCGGCCATGGCCGTTGAGCTCGGGCGAGCGCCGCTCGCGGCGCCCCGGGCGAGCGTGCCGCTCTGGAGCCGCGTCTACGGCTTCGGGAGTATCTACGCCAAGACGATCCGCGATTCGCGGCTGGCCTTCATCATCATGGCCGGCCTGCTCGGGGCCATCCTGTTCGCCGGCGGCGCGGCCTTTGGCTCCGCGTACCACACGGCCGAGGCGCGTCGCGAACTGGACTCGCTCGTCGCGACCCTCCCGCCCGCCCTCAAGGGCCTCTACGGCAACCCCGTCAACGTCGAGACGCTCGGCGGCTCGCTCTGGTGGAAGTACGGACCGTGGTCCGCGCTGTTCGCGGGACTCTGGTCGATCCTGGCGCTCTCAGCGACGCTCGGCGCCGAGGTGCGCCAGGGCAGCCTCGAGTTCGTGGCCAGCGCGCCGCTGGGCCGGCGGCGGATCGCAGTGGAAAAGCTGGCCGCGCACCTGACCGTTGTGGTGGGCGTCATGGCGATCCTGGCGCTCGCCACGTGGGCGACCGGTGCGCTGTTCGGCAGCCTCCCCGGCGACGCGATTCCGCCCAGCGCGGCGATCGGGTTCGCCATCTGGGTTGGCCTCATGGGGCTCGCGTTCGGCTCGGTCGCCTTCGCGCTGGCCCCGTTCGTGGGCCGGGCCCCCGCGGCCGCTGCGGCGGGAGCGCTGATGGCCGCGGGCTACCTCGTGAACGGGTACCGGTCGACCGTGCCGGCGTTCTCGGGTACTGCGGACCTCACACCGTTCGGCTGGACCGCGGGGCATCTGCCGCTCGCTGGTCTGTACGACTGGCGCTCGCTGGTGCCGGTGGCGCTCCTCGCCGCGGTCCTGCTGGCTGGGGGCGTCGAGGCGTTCGCCCGGCGCGACCTGGGTATCACCGCCGCGATCCGCACGCCGGGGCTGCCGGCCGCGACGCTGGGGTTGCGCAGCCCGCTCGACCGCGCGTTCGGCGAGTTGCTGCCGGCCGCGCTGGTCTGGGGGCTCGGCATCGGCATCTACGGTCTGGTCGTCGCGGCTGCCAGCCGGTCGTTCGCCGACGAGATGCGCCGATCCCCGGATACCCTGAACACGTTCCGCGCGGTCTTCCCGGGTTACGACTTCGCGAGCGCGGGCGGGTTCCTCCAGCTGGTCTTCGTGCAGCTCGGGTTCATCGTGGCGGGATTCGCGGCTGCGACGCTCGTCGCAGGCTGGGCCTCCGACGAGACGGCCGGCAGGCTGGAGATGCTGCTGGCCACGCCGCTGGCGCGGGCGCGCTGGGCGGTCCTGTCCGGCATCGGCGCGTTCGCCGCGGTCGGCGTGGTCACCCTCCTCGCCGCGCTCGGGGTGGCGATCGGCGCGGCTTCGGCGGGTGGCGACCTTGCGACGCCGGTCCTCGGCACCGCCGCGCTCGGCCTCTACGCGCTCGCTGTGGCAGGGATTGGCGTCGCCGTCGGCGGGATCGTCCGGTCGTCGATCGCAGCCGAGGTGGCTGCGATGGTGGTCGTCGCGACCTTCCTGGTCGATCTGCTCGCCCCCGCGCTGAACCTGCCCGCCTGGGTGCGCCAGCTCGCGCTGACCGCCCACTTCGGACAACCCATGATCGGACGCTGGGACGCCGCCGGGGTCGTCGTCAGCCTAGTCATCCCGGCCGTGGCGCTGGCGCTCGGGGGCTGGGGCATGACGCGCCGCGACATCGGACGATAGGGACTGCGGGGCGCACCTCAGGCCATGCCCCCGTACCGGGTCGTCACACCTGCGCCGGGCAGAATGGGGCCGTCGCAGCCGGCGCAGCGGCGCAGCGGCGCACCGCGAGCGGAGCCCGCAGCGGCGCACGCCTGTTCATGCAGCCTCCACCAGGAGCCGGCCACGCAGCATCCCCATCTGGCAGGTGAACTCGTACTCACCGGGTTCGGTAGGCAGGAACTCGACCGGTACGACCTGGCCCTCGGGCAGCACGGCCGACTTGCCGAAGTCGGCCAGGACCACCTGCTCGGAGCAGGCCGCGGTCTCTTCGCGCCGGAAGAGGAGGCGCACCGGGCGCCCGGCCGCGACACGGATCGTGTCGGGCGTGTAGCCGCCCTTCACGAGCACCATGATCTGCTGGTATCCGTCCGACACTGTCGTGGCGGCGACCCCCTCCGCCCTCTTGAACCAGAAGAACCAGGCGACCGCCGCGATGGCCGCGAGGCCGGCGAGGGTGACGAGGATGCGGTCGGGGGTCATGCGGACACTCCTTCGAGCCGGAACCGCTTGAGGCGGTTGGCGTTGCTGATGACGGTCACGGAGCTGAACGACATGGCGAGGGCGGCGAGAATCGGCGAGAGCAGCAGCCCGCTGAACGGGTACAGCACGCCGAGCGCGATCGGGAGGCCCAGCCCGTTGTAGACGAAGGCGCCCACGAGGTTCTGGGTCAC
>JAKAMV010000541.1 GCA_021812735.1 Chloroflexota bacterium
CGGCGGGCCCGCGGGTCTGGCGGCCGCGGTGTACGGCGCGTCGGAGGGCCTCAAGACGCTGCTCGTCGAGCGCGAGGCGCCCGGCGGCCAGGCGGGCACCACGTCGCGGATCGAGAACTACCTGGGCTTCCCGTCGGGCCTGTCGGGCGCCGACCTCGCGCGCCGGGCCCTGGCGCAGGCCACCCGCCTCGGCGCCGAGGTGCTGACCCCGCAGACGGCCGCCAGCGTGGTCGTCGAGGACCGCTACAAGGTGGTCACGCTGGGCGACGGTGCCAAGGTCAGCTGCGACGCCCTGCTCATCGCCACCGGGGTCGAGTACCGCAAGCTCCCCGTCCCGGACGCCGACCGGCTCGCCGGCGCGGGGATCTTCTACGGGGCGGCCACCACCGAGGCGCCGTTCTACCGGGGCGAGCGCGTGGCCGTGGTGGGGGGAGGCAACTCGGCCGGGCAGGCGGCGGTCTACCTCGCCCGGTTCGCGGAGCACGTGACGCTGCTCGTGCGCGGGCCCTCCATCAGCGCCACGATGTCAGCCTACCTAGTTGACCAGATCGCGGCGATCCCCAACGTCACGGTCCGCCTGAACGCCTCGGTGGTCGCGGTCCACGGCGAGCGCGCGCTCGCGTCCGTCGACGTGGCCGAGGGCCATTCCGGCGAGGCGAGCACCCTGCCGCTGGCGGCGATGTTCGTGTTCATCGGGCAGGCGCCGCGGACCGACTGGCTGGGCGAGCTCGTGGAGCGGGACACCGGCGGGTTCGTCGTGACCGGGACCGGGCTCACCCGCGAGGGCGACCGCGTTCCGGGCTGGCCGCTCGTGCGCCAGCCGCTGCTGCTCGAGACGAACGTGCCGGGCGTGTTCTGCGCGGGCGACGTGCGGTCGCGATCGGTCAAGCGGATCGCGTCGGCGGTGGGCGAGGGGTCGATGTCCGTGCAGTTCGTGCACCAGCACCTGTCGGGCCTGTAGCAGGCGGCCCATGCCGATCGACGCCGCCGACCGCGCGACCCTGCGCCGGATCCCGATGTTCGCTGAACTCGACGAGGAGGACCTCGAGTGGATCGCGGGGTCCGCCGAGCACGTCGACCTCGCCGCCGGCGACGTGCTCACGAGCGAGGGCGACCCGGGCGACGCGCTGTTCGCCATCGCCGAGGGCGAGCTGGACGTGGTGAAGCGGTCGCGCGGCGCGGACGTCCCCATCGCCCGGCTCGGGCCCGGCGAGATCGTCGGCGAGATGGCGGTCCTCGAGTCGCGGCCGCGGAACGCCTCCGTGCGCGCGGCCACCGACGCGTGCGTCGTGCGCATCGGCCGCGACGTGGTGCTCGAGCTCGTGCGCACGCGGCCGTCCGCCGCGATGTCGATCATCCGCACCGTCACCGGCCGGCTGCGCAACACGGAGGCCATGCTCCGGGAGCGCGAGAAGCTGGCCGCGCTCGGGACCCTCTCGGCCGGCCTCGCCCACGAGCTCAACAACCCGGCCGCCGCCGTCGGGCGGAGCTCCAAGCTCCTGCGCGACGCGCTCGACCGGTGGGCCACCGCCACGCGGAGCCTGGGGGCCGCCGTGACCGGGCCCGACCAGGCGCAGGTCATCGGCACGCTGGGGCCGGACATCGCGCGGCTCGCGGCCGACGGGCCGCCCTCGGACCCGCTGGAGCGGGCCGACCGCGCGGACGCCATCGAGGCGCTGCTGCGGGACGCGGGCGTCGCGGATCCGTTCGGGGCCGCCGCGGTGCTCGTGGACGGGGGCTGGGACGCCGACCTGCTCGCGCCGGTGGCCAGGGCCTTTCCGGGGCCGTCGTTCGCGCCGGTGGCGCTGTGGATCGCGGCGGGGGCCGAGGTGGAGGGGCTCGTGGGGGAGGTGGCCACCGGGGCCCGCCGGATCTCGGAGATCGTCCGCGCGGTCAAGGACTACTCCTACATGGACCAGGCGCCCGCCCAGCGCGTGGACGTGAGGTCCGGCATCGACAACACGCTGGTCATCCTCAAGCCCAAGCTCAAGGACGGCGTGGAGGTCGTCCGCGAGTACGCGCCCGACCTGCCCCAGATTGAGGCCCTCGGCAGCGAGCTCAACCAGGTGTGGACCAACATCATCGACAACGCCGTCGACGCGATGGGCGGGCGCGGCCAAATCCGGATCCACGCCTTCGTGCGCGACGACGACCTGGTGGTCGAGATCTGCGACAACGGCCCGGGGATGCCGCCCGAGGTCCGGGAGCGCATCTTCGAGCCCTTCTACACCACCAAGCCTCCGGGCAGCGGCACCGGCCTCGGCCTGCACATCAGCTACTCCGTCGTGGCCCGGCACGGCGGCCGGATCGACGTCCGCTCGAAGCCGGGCGAGACGTGCTTCGAGGTGGCCCTGCCGCTGGCGGGGCCGCCGGCCTAGGCCGCGCCTGAGTGACGGAGCCGGCGCGTCAGGTGGCCGGCCGCACCGCCTCGAGGACGGCGATCAGGTTGCCCGAGGGGTCCTTGAACCACGCCGCTCGGCCAGCGTCCATCTCGGCGATCCCGTTGACCGTCCGCAAGCCCGGCAGGTCGTACGACTCGAACACGACACCAGCCGCGGCCAGCTCGGCCACCTCGGCCTCGACGTCGGGAACCACGAAGGCCATCTGCGTGTGGGCGCCGCTCGGGCGAGCCTGGGTCTTCGAGACCGCGAACACCGAGCCCTCGCCCGCCGAGTAGAGGATGACCGAGGGCAGCACGAGGAACGGCCGGAAACCGAGACGTCCTTCCCAGTACGCCCGGGCCTGCTCGAGGTTGGCCACCGGTAGTGTCGTGTGGACGCGGCGTTCCGGAAGCACTGCTGAACGACCTCCTGGCACGGTAGGACGCCGGGCGAGCATACCCCCTGCCTGCCCGCGTCCTGGGCCCGCCCTCCGCAACGCGCCGGGGGGGGCGCGTTGACGGTGTGCGCACAATGGGCGGGTGCCGCTACTGGGAAGCTGCGGCTTGGTCCCGACTGGCTGGAGCCCCGATGACCGACGCGTCCCCCTCCCAGTTGTTCTCGTCATACCCGGCGTCCGGTGGTGCGAACCCGGCGCAGGATTCGGGCGCGGCAACGCTGACGTTCCTGTTCTCCGACATCGAGGGATCGACGCGGCTCGAGCAGGCGGTGGGCACGAGCGTGTACGCCGCGCTCCGGGAGCGGCACCGCACATTGCTGCGCGACGCGTTCGCGGCCCAGGACGGCTCCGAGCAGGGCACGGAGGGCGACTCGTTCTTCGTCGTGTTCCGCTCTGCCCGGGGGGCGCTCGCGGCCGCCGTGGCCGCCCAGCGGGCCCTGGCCGTCGAGCCGTGGCCCGACGGCGCCGAGGTCCGCGTCCGGATGGGGATCCACTCGGGCGAGCCCGAGATGGCCGGCGGGTCGCTCGTGGGCCTGGACATCAACCGGGCGGCCCGCATCGCGTCGGCCGCCCACGGCGGCCAGATCCTCATCAGCGACGTGACCCGGTCGCTGGTCCGCGCGGACGCGGCCGAGGGGGTCGCGTTCCGCGACCTGGGCCGGCACCACCTCAAGGACCTCGCCGAGCCCGAGCTGCTGCACCAGGTGGTGGCGAGCGGCCTGCGGGAGGACTTCCCGCCGGTCCGGTCGCTGGACACGCGGCCCAACACGCTGCCGACAACGCTCACCTCGTTCGTGGGCCGTGAGTCGGAGCTGGCCGAGGCGACCCGGCTGCTTTCAGGGACGCGGCTGCTCACGATGATCGGCCCCGGGGGCACGGGCAAGACGCGGCTCGCGATCCGGCTCGCCTCGACGGTCGCCGACGACTTCCCTGACGGGGTCTTCTTCGTGGCGCTCGACGCCGTCCGCGACCCCGCGCTGGTCCCGTCGCAGATCGCCTCGTCGCTGGGGATCTCCGAGAGCGGCGGGCGCGCGGCCGAGGCGCTCCTGGCCGACTGGCTGGGCGCCAGGACGGCGCTGCTCGTGCTCGACAACTTCGAGCAGGTCGTGGCCGCGGCGCCCAGCGTCGCCGCCCTGCTCCGGGCGGCCCCGGGCCTCAAGGTCGTCGTCACGTCGCGGGCGGCCCTGCGCATCAGCGGCGAGCACGAGTACCCGGTGCCCGGCCTCCCGGCGCCGCCGGACGTCGCGTCGCTGTCGGGGCTCGAGCTGGCCCGGCTCCCCGGCCGTGAGCGCGAGTTCGAGGTCAACGCGCTGGAGGCCTACGAGTCGGTCCGCCTGTTCATCGCCCGCGCCACCGCCGTCCGCCCGGACTTCGCGGTCACCAACGAGAACGCCCCGGCGGTCGCGGCGATCTGCGCCCGGCTGCGCGGCATGCCCCTGGCGATCGAGCTGGCCGCCGCCCGGGTGAAGCTGCTCTCGCCCGACGCGATCCTCGCCCGCCTCACCCACCAGCTGGCCGCGCTCGGCACGGGCTCGCGCGACCTGCCGGAGCGCCAGCAGACGCTCCGCGGCGCCATCGCCTGGAGCTACGACCTCCTGGGCGAGGGGGAGCGCCGTCTCCTCGAGCGCCTCTCGGTCTTCCGGGGCGGGATCGCCCTTGAGGCGGCCGAGGCCGTGTGCGGCGACGACCAGGGGACCGGCGCCGACGACCTGGACGGCCTGAGCGAGCTCGCCGACCAGAGCCTGGTCCGCGTCCTCGAGGGAGACCAGCCGCGGTTCGCGATGCTCGACACCATCCGCGAGTACGCCGGCGAGCAGCTCGTCGCGCGTCCGGAGGCAGCCGACGTCCGAGGACGGTACCTCGCGTGGTTCCTGGCCCTCGCCCAGCGGGCGGCCCCCGAGCTCTCCGGGATGGACCAGCGGGCCTGGCTCGACAAGCTCGAGCTCGAGCACGACAACCTGCGAGCCGCGCTTGAGCGGGCGGCGGCCGACGAGGACGCCGAGACGGCGATCGGGATCGCGTTCGCGCTGTGGCGCTTCTGGCAGATGCGCGGCCACCTCAACGAGGCGCGGCGTCGCCTCGACGCCCTGGCCGCGACGCCCTGGTCGCACCGGGATCCCGCCCTCCGGGCGCGACTGGTGGAGGCGCTCGGCGGGACCTGCTGGTGGCAGGCCGACATGGCCGCGATGCAGGCGCCCTACGCCGAGGCCGTGGAGCTGTGGCGCGCGGCGGGCGACCGTCGCGAGCTCGCCAACGCCCTCTACAACTACTCGTTCTGCTTCTCGTTCCAGGCGGCCAGCGCGGCCGGGCTGAGCGTCGTCGACGAGGCAGGCACCGGCCGGCGGACGCTCGGCGAGGCGCTGGCGCTGTACCGCGAGCTGGACGACGAGGCGGGCGAGGCCAACGTCCTCTGGGGCATCGGCAACGTGCACTACTTCCTCGGCGAGCTCGACGCGGCGGCGGACGCCCTCGCGGCGGCCCTGCCCATTCACCGGCGAGCCGGCAACCAGACCATGGAGGCCTGGACGCTCCACATGCTCGCCACGGCGCGCCTCCGGCAGGGTCGGCTCGACGAGGCGCGCAACGGGTTGAGCGCGGCGATGCGGCTGTTCCACGGGTCGGGCGATGCAGCGGGCATGACGCTCGTGCTCGACGACTACGCCTCACTCGCGGCCGCCGAGGACCAGCCCGAGCGCGCGGTGCGGATCTGGGGCGCGGCGCGGAACCTGTCGGCCACGACGGGCACGAACCTCGGGACGATGGTCGAGGAGACGTTCGAGCAGTTCCAGCGACCGACTGCCCGGGGCGCCGTCGATCCGGAGGCGGCCGACCGGCTGGCGCGCGAGGGCGCCGCCATGAGCGTCGACGAGGCCGTCGCCTACGCGCTCGGGGGCGAGGTGCCCGAGGGCGCCTGACGACACCACCGCATCCCGACGCGGCGCCAGCACCTCACTCGGCGGTCACCGGGGCCTCGCGCAGGCCGAACCAGTTGATGGCTGCGCCCGCGGCCAGCAGCAACGCCGCCACCGCCATCGCGATGTGGAAGCTCGTGGTGGACGCCTCGGCGGCGGCGGCCGCCACCTGCGCGCCCACGCCGGGATCCGGTCGGGTGAGCGGCTGGACGGCGTCGCGGAAGGCCGCGCTCGCGGTGTCGACACCCGGCACGAGCGCCGCGATCGCGGGGTAGTACACCGCGCTCACCGCGATGAACAGCAGGGCGCCGGCCAACGGCGCGCCGGCCCGCGACACGGCGTTGTTGATCGCCGAGGCGAGGCCCGCGCGACGGGACTCGATCGATGCCATGAGCGCCGTCGACAGCGGTGCCACCAGGACCGCCAGGCCGATCGCGTACACGACCTGGCCCGGGAAGACGTCAACCCAGTACCCGCTCGACGGCAGGAAGGACGCCGGGTCGGACGGGGCTGCCCGCCAGGCCGGGCTGGTGCTCGGCACGCGGACCAGGTAGAGCAGCCCCGCGGCCATCAGCAGCGGCCCGACGGCAAGGAACGCCCGCGGCCCGCGACGCCCGGCAAGCCGCCCGAAGCGCGTCGAGAGCAGCATCAGCAGCACGCCGGCCGGCAGGGTGGCGAGGGCGGCCGCCAGCGGCGTGTAGTCCAGCACGCCCTGGAGGAAGAGCTGCAGGAACGCGAGGTTCATGTACAGGGCGCCGTAGATCACGAAGGTCGAGAGGTTGATCGTCGAGAAGGCGCGCGAGCGGAAGATCTCGAGCGGCACGAGGGGATCGCGCCGGCGGGCCATCAGGAACGGGAAGGCCACGAGCGCGACGACGCCGGCGGCGATCGCGACGTACGCCACGGGGTCGCCCCAGCGCTCCTGCTGCCCTCGCGTCACGCCGAACGCGAGGCCGCCCACCCCGAGCGCGATCACGACCGACCCGAGCCAGTCGAAGCGTCCGGTCGCGTGCTCATCGCGCGATTCGGCGACGAAGCGGAGGGCATAGGCGCCGGCCAGGACGAGGGGGACGTTGATCAGGAAGGCGGCCCGCCACGACACCGTCTGGACGAGCAGCCCGCCGACGAACGGCCCGCCCACCGTCACAGCCGAGGTCGCGGCGGCCCAGATGCCGATCCGGCGCCCGCGCTCCTCGCCCTCCCAGGCAGCGGTGATGATCGCCAGCGCCCCGGGCACCAGCAGCGCGCCGGCGGCGCCCTGCAGCAGCCGCGCCGCGACGAGCGCCTCCAGCGTGGGCGCGAGCCCGCAGGCGACCGACGTGATCCCGAAGCCGACCAGCCCGAT
>JAKAMV010000542.1 GCA_021812735.1 Chloroflexota bacterium
TCGCGCTCGACCAGGACGCACTGAACGAGCTGGCCGCCTCGGTGCGGGAGCATGGCGTTCTGCAACCGGTGCTGGTCCGGCCTCTTCCTGCCGGCAGGTACCAGCTGGTCGCAGGTGAACGTCGGTGGCGCGCCGCCCAGCTCGCCAACCTGGAGACGATCCCCGCGCTCGTCGAGGAGATAGACGACCAGACGGCACTGGAGATCGCCATCATCGAGAACCTGCAGCGCGAGGACCTCTCGCCACTCGACGAGGCGGCGATGTACGAGCGCATGACGCGCGGGTACGGCTACAGCGTGCGGAAGCTCGCCCAGAAGCTCGGCAAGGACAAGGGCTACGTGGAGAACCGCCTTCGACTCGCCGACGCGCCGGCCGAGATCCGGGAACTCGTGTCTTTGCGCAAAGACACGGTCTCGCACGCCTACGAGCTGCTGAAGGTGGAGGATCCGCGCCGACGCAAGCACCTGGCCGAACAGGTGGCACGAGGCGAACTGACGCTGCTGCGACTCAAGGCACGCATCGAGGGACGCGCCACTCCGGCCGGCGACGACGCGACACCACGCCGAGGCCGGCATATTCTCACCGCGGCAGGAGCGGCCGTGGCCGCACAGGCCGTAGCCCCCGAGCCCGAGCCGGAGGTGGATCCTGCGCCACGACCCACGCCGACCGGAGACGACGCCCTGGTGTCATCGAAGAACCACCTGAGCGAGGCCGTGGAAGACCTGGTCTCGGTGCTCCGGGCACCGCAGGCGCTCGAGGGAATGAGCGAGGTCGACCGGACCAACCTGTCGAAGTACCTCACGATCACCAAGATTCGGCTGGAGAACGCGATCGCGCTCCTGCGGGCCGGCCAGACCCGGGTCTGAACCCGAGTCGGTCCGGCGCAACGGCACGGACCGCGCCCAGGAGTCCGCTGCCGGGCGGGCCCCGGGGATCGGCCTAGCCCAGGACTCCCGGCTGACTCGCCACGAGCCACGCCAGCGCAAGCAGCGCGACGCCTACGGCCTGTGCCTCCCAACCGAGCTCACGTCGGGCGATCGACTGTGCGTGGCCCAGGATCACCCCGAGCACGATCACCGCCACCGCGAGCAGCAGGAACGTCATCGATGCCGGTGCTCGTGTCCCGCCGGCCACAACCGCGCCCGCCGCGGCCAGCAGCAGCACCTGCAGCATGACGAGCACGCGCCAGGCACGGCGACGTCCCAGGCGGCAGGCCAGCCCTCCCCCGCCCGCGGCAGCGTCGGCTTCGAGATCGACCAGCCCGTTTCCGATTGCCAGCGCCGCCCCTGCGACGGACCCGAGCACGACCAGCGTGGCAAAGCCGGCGGGGAGCTGCTGCCGGGCAGCCGCCCACCCGAATGCCGGCAGGAGCGGCAGGCCCAGGGCGTATGGCAGCCAGGACCAGGCCGTGCGGTTCAGCCACGCGTCATAGGCGAGTCCGGTGGCGAGCCCGCCGACCGCGACCGCAGCGGGAAGCGGTCCCAGGGCCCGGGCCACGACCAGTCCGCCGATCCCGGCGAGGATCGCATAGCCCGTGGCGAACCGACGTCCGACGCGACCGGACGGCAGGGGCTTCGCCGGCTGGGCCAGCCGGTCGTGCCCGATATCGAACAGATCGTTGGCCGAGCCGATCGACGTCTGGATGAGACCCATGGCGAGCGCCACTCCGCAGCTGGTCGCCACGCCGGCGCCGGCGACGATCGACACCGCGGCCGCAGCGACGGCGTCGAGTGCGGAGGGGAACGGATGGAGCAGAGCGAGCGGCGCGGGCAGGATCGGTCGGGAGCCACCCATCGGCGATGGCAGGCGGGGGCGGAGGCGATCCGGCCCGGGCGCCACGGCTGGAGGTTCCTGGGCCGGCGGCGCGGTCGAGACCTCCTCAGATGTAGGTGATCTCCTCGAAGTTCTCCACGAGGTACTCGATGAGCCGTTGCCGTCCGTCCGCCAGCTCGCGGCGGATCCCGGGCACCAGGCACCAGAGCTCGATCGCCGGCACCATCAACTCGCCGTCCGCCGTGCGGCCCAGCGTGGCCGGAGCCCCTCCTCCAGCCGCGAACACGCGTTCGAGGCCGACCTCGTCGATCCGCGTCGCGCGAAGGAAGTCGCGGATCACGCGGCGCACTCCGAACCGGATCGACTGGTCCCGCATCAGCTCCTTGGCCCAGCTGTCGACCTGATCGTCGGACTGCTCCTCGAGCCGTCGGCGGTACTCGGTGGGGTCCGGGGCAAGTCCGGTCGCGCCGCTCACTGGTCCTCCTCCTGGGATGTCGGCCGGCATTATCGCACGTGCCCGGCCGGTGATGGCTGGGTGCAATCCCGTTTCCCCTCGGGCGTCGCCCGCCAGTGGTCGAACCGCATGGGGCACATGGTGCCACGCCCCTCCGGCACCGTGTTTGCGAGCGGCGTGCAAGCCGGAACACGTGCGCATACCTTCGGCCCGAGCCGGGCCCCGCGGTAGCGTGAGAGCGCCGGGGGACGGACCCCGGCCCGGCCGCGGGCACGCGGCATGCCAGACCGAGGGTCTTCATGGCGATGCTGGTCGCGAGGGAGGATCAGGGGCAGCCGCGGGTGATCACGCAGAACGGCCGCGGCATTGCGCGGCATGGTGGGGCACGCGGCCGGGGGGCGATGCTCGGCGTCGTCCTGATAGTGGGCGGCCTGGTCGCGGGATGCGGTGCGGCAGCGACCCCCTCCCCCGCCTCCTCGGGCACGCCGGCGGGCGCGCCAGCCTCGGGCGGCATCCCATCCGCGCCGCCAGCCATCGGTGGCGCCGCGTCCCCCGGGGCAGCCTCCTCGCAGCCCGGAGGGGCGACCTCCGCGTCGGCCTCAGTGCAGGCCTCCGGGCAGCCCTCCGCGAGTGGAGCACCGGGTCTGACGAGCGGCTCGACCGGCACCGCGGGAGCGTCGACCGCCGCCGGCACCGCGGCGGAAGCCACCGCGCTCCAGTCGCAGTTCGTCAACGTGATCCACCGGGTCAACCCATCGGTCGTCCTCATAGAAACCAGCAGCGGGCTCGGGTCGGGGATCGTGTTCGACTCGCGGGGCGACATCGTGACGAACGCGCACGTCGCGGGCACCTCGACGGCCTTCACCGTCACCCTGGCCACGGGCCGCACCGTCAAGGGGACGCTGGTGGGCGAGTTCGTGCCGAACGACATCGCCGTGATCAAGGTCTCCGCGACGGGCCTGCAGCCCGCCACGTTCGGTGACTCGTCGAACCTGGCCGTCGGCGACATCGTGCTGGCGATGGGCAACCCGCTGGGCCTGCAGAGCAGCGTGACCGAGGGGATCGTGAGCGCGCTCGGACGGACGGTCTCCGAGCCGAACGGGGCCGCCCTCCCGGACGTCATCCAGACCAGCGCCGCGATCAACCCCGGAAACAGCGGTGGCGCGCTCGTCGACCTCAACGGGCACGTGGTCGGCATCCCGACGCTCGCCGCGTCCGATCCCCAGATGGGTGGCGCGGCCGCGGGCATCGGGTTCGCGATCCCGGGCAACATCGCCCGGGACCTGGCGAGCCAGATCATCCGGTACGGCAAGGTCATCGACTCGCACCGCGCGTTCCTGGGCATCGAGAGCGCCGACCTTTCGGCCGGCGGAGGCGCACTGGTCTACTCCACCGTGGCCGGGGGACCGGCCGCCAAGGCCGGTTTGGTGGCAGGTGACATCATCACGGCGGTGGATGGGCAGCCCACGCCATCGGCGGGCACCCTGGCAGCGGTGCTGGCGGGGCTCAAGCCGGGTCAGACGGTCCCGGTCAACGTCACGCACCAGGATGGAAGCCAGTCGACGGTCCGTGTGACCCTGGGCCAGCTCCCGGGGTGAACGAGGACGTGGCTCCGGCGGTATGTCGAGGAAGTCCTCGATCTCGTCAGACCCACAGGGTGCTCCAGCGCCATGCCGCGCCAGGGCGAGGGGCGCATCCGCCGCCCGGCCTCACTGGACGGTCATCCGCGAGATCGCCGCGCACCCGGCCGGGACGAGGATGAGATGCTTGTGGTCCTCGACGACCACTGCGTGATGAGGGGGATCCCGGGAAGTGAATCAGGGCAGCCCTGGCGGCGCGGCGCGGCTCACGGCGCGTCGGAGACCACTGGGCCGCCGCGACCAGTGGGTGACCTGGTCGGCGTATGCCGCATTCTGCGCGCTCGGGCTGGTGAGCCGGGCCGTACCGGTCGCCTTCCTGGCCTTCGTCGCGTTCGGGCTCGCGTTCCCGCTGTGGTGGGGCCGACGCGACCCGGCGGCTCTCGGCTTCACCCGCCGCCGGCTGGGCCGGGCGCTGGCCTGGGGTGCCGTCGCCGGCATCGGCTGGGCGCTGTACACCTACGCCGCCTTCCGTGCGGGGTCATCGCTGCCACCTTTCTGGCCCCTCCAGGTCGTGATCGGCCTGCCCGTCTGGCTGCTCATCCTGAGTCCCTTCCAGGAGTTCTTCTTCCGCGGCTGGTTCCAGCCGCGCCTGCAGCTGGCGCTGGGCCATTGGCCGGGGCTCGTCGTGACGGCCGTCGCCTTCACCGCCTGGCACGCCTTTCCGCCCCTCGAGGGGACACCCACCGCGACGCTGCCGCTCAGCTCGTTGCTCGGGATCGTCTCGACGCTGGGGCTCGGACTGCTCCTCGGGTACGTCTACCAGCGGACCGAGAACATCGCGGCGCCCTGGCTGGCCCACGCTCTGGGCGGAATCGGCCTCGTGCTCATCGGCCAGATGGTGTTCCTCCGGTACGTGCCGTGAGGCGCCGGGGGCGGGCCACCGGCGGGCCACCATCGAGTGAGTGGCGAGCTCCCCCTGGCCTTGCGGTTGATCGGATCACACCCCCAGCGATTGCGTGATGACGGTCTGCGTGCGTGCGTGGGTGGTGGCCGACCGGCTCGGGAAGCGCCGCGACGCGAGTCAGTCACGGGGGCCCGCACGAGGAGGCGTCTCTGGTCGGTGCGAGACGTCCAAATCGGCGTGAGGCGCCGAACGTGGGCGATACCATCGGGGAAGGTGGCTCCGGCGGGCCGGCGCCGGCCGTGTACTGAATCGGCTGGGCACGGCCGGCAGCGAGATCGCGATACCGCTCCCCCGGCGTTCACGCGAGTGGCTGAAGATCGCATTGCTGAAGTGCGCTCGCTGCCATCAGGTCGTCCAGCGCACATCACCAATCCAGCGGCACTGCCCTGAATGCCGAGTAGCGCTGAAGCGAGGTCGCAGCCGCGAAGCATTGGCGTGCACGAGAGCCACTCGACCGCGATCCCGGCCGTCGCCGTGATCGCTGAGGGCGGGAGGTTCAACTGGAGTCACAACACCGTGACCGACCTGAATGTTCCGGTGTTGCCTTTCAGGATCCGCCTCGATGATGCGGAGGCGTGGCTTCTGGCCGGATAGGAGCCTCGGGACCTGCGGGCGCCCCAGACGTCTTGAGCTACCTGCTGCGCTACATCTCACATATGAACCCCCTTGAAGATGATCCATAGCCAACACTCTGCGATATGACTCACTTGTGCGCTATCATGCAGCAGCAATGGCCCGCTACTCGACACTCGGCCGTCTGTCCCGACTCGCGGAGGACCAGTGGGGCCTCGTCACGCGCCAGCAGGCAGAGCTCGCCGGCGTGTCGCGAGCGACCCTTCAACGCCTGGCGTCCGAGGGCGTCCTTGAGCGCCTCGCTACCGGCGTGTACCACCTGCGGGGTGCTCCACTACCCGACCACCCGGAACTCCGGGCGGCGTGGCTGCAGCTTGCTCCGGCGGTCCCAGCCTGGGAGCGAACGGCTGAGCAGGGCGTGGTCTCGCACCGCTCCGCCGCGGCCGTCTACGGCCTAGGCGACCTGCCAGCCGACCACCACGAGTTCACCCTGCCGTTCCGACGGCAGTCTCGCCGCCCCGATGTCCGACTGCATCAGCGGCGGCTCGAGTCGGGAGAATGGCTCGAACTGAGTGGACTCCCTGTCACCCGACCGACGCGGATAGCCGCCGACCTGCTGGATGACCGCGAAGACACCGAGGCTGTGGCCGGC
This sequence comes from Chloroflexota bacterium, assembly GCA_021812735.1. The sequence continues at coordinate 5,997 of JAKAMV010000542.1, forward strand.
ATCGTCTCGGGGGCGATCCGCGCCATCTACGACTATCCGGGCACGTTTGCCGACGCACTCGGGCCCTATGCCGCGCGGTACGGCCTGCGCCGCGGCGATGGCCTCGCACTCCTTCGCTGGCTGCTCGACCTCGTCGGCGACGCGGACACGCCGCGGTGGATGGAAGAGGCGCGTGACCACGTCGCCCGAGCCGCTCAGAAGGCGAGCGGTCCCACGCCTTCCGCGGCGACACCACGCCGATCGACATGACGAGCCATGGCTCGTATGCGAGCCCGGCCTCCTTCCGCCGGGCCCTCACCGACAGGCTCCGGGCACAAGCTGCGGTGGGTCGATGGACGCTCGCCCAGCTGCAGCGCCAGATGGCGTACGACCGACTGCTCGAGCGGCTATACCTCGTCGACGAGCGCTGGATCGTCAAGGGCGCGACCGCGCTGCTCGCGCGCGACATTGGGGTGCGCGCGACGATCGACGTCGATCTGTATCGCACGACGGCCCTGGACACGGCGGAAGCCGATCTGCGCGAGGCGGCCGGTCGGGACATCGGCGACTGGTTTCGCTTCGAGATCGGCTCGCGCCAAGCGATTGGCAACGTCGCGACCGGGGTCCGGCTGCCCGTCACTGCGCTCGTCGGGGCGAGCACCTGGGCGTCCTTCCACGTCGACCTCGTCGGCGCCGAACTGCGCATGACCGGCCAGCCCGACGACGTGCCTCCCCTGGCGCGGGTCGTCATGCCCGACGTCGAGCAGCACGGCTACCGGGCATATCCGCTCGTCGATCACATCGCCGACAAGATCTGCGCGATCCTCGAGCGACATGGCCCAATGGAGCTTCCCTCCACCCGCTACAAGGACCTCGTCGACCTGGTCGCCATCATCGTCTCGACGTCTGTCGAGGCCGGAGCGCAGGCGACCGCGCTCCGCTCGGAGGCCACCCGCCGAGGCCTTCGGCTACCGGACCGTTTCGCGGTGCCGGATCGGGCGCTATGGGAGCCGGGGTACGGCGCAGAGGCAGGGCGCTCCCTCCTGCCCGTCGCCCGAATGCTCGATGAGGCCCTGGCCCTCGTCACGCCTTTCCTCGACCCGCTGCTCGACGGGAC
>JAKAMV010000543.1 GCA_021812735.1 Chloroflexota bacterium
CCGATCTGATGCGGCGGCTGGCCGCTCGTCCGCCCGGTCGAGCGGAACGCACCGCCGATCGACGACGGTGCGTGGTGTCGTAGCGCGGAGGTTTGGGCGTGGAGACGACGGGGCTGAGCCGGGTCGACGGGCTGTACGCGGAGGCCGAGCGCCAGTTCGCGGACTGGGAGGTCGTGAAGGACCTGGTCGACGAGATGCTCGACCTGTCCCTGAACTACCGCCAGTCGGGGCATCCCGGCGGCAGCCGCTCCAAGGTGCACCTGTTCCTGGCGCTGCTCCTCTCGGGCGCCATGCGCTGGGACATCCGCACGCCCTGGCGCACGTTCGCCGACCGGTTCGTGCTCTCCGCCGGGCACACCGTTCCCCTCGTCTACACCAGCCTCGCCGTGCTCAACGAGACGCTCCGCGCGCGGTACGAGTGGACCGGCGATCCGCGCTTCGCCTTCCCCGACGACGGGCGCTGGGCGCTCACCTGGGAGGACCTGCTGCGCCTGCGGCACCGCGGCGGGCTGGCCGGCCATGCCGAGATGGAGGGCAAGACCCTCTTCCTGAAGTTCAACACGGGGCCCTCGGGCCACGGCATGCCCCCCGCGGCCGGCGAGGCGCTGGCGCTGAAGCTCGCCGGATGCGAGGACGTGCGCGTCTTCGCCGTCGAGGGTGAGGGCGGGCTGACGCCCGGGGCCAGCCACGAGACGCGCAACGCGGCCTGGGGCCTGGGGCTCTCGAACCTGGTCTTCCTGGTGGACTGGAACGACTTCGGGATCGACGAGTTTCGCGCCTCCTCGGTGGTTCCCGGGACCCCGGAGACCTGGTTCGGCGCCTACGACTGGCGGGTCACCGGCACGCCCGACGGCATGGAGTGGGGGCCGGTGACGCGCGCGGTGCTCGAGGCGGCGAGGGGCGAGAACCCCGCGAAGCGCCCGTCGGTGGCCTGGTTCCGCACCCGCAAGGGGCGCGGCTACGGCAAGTACGACTACAAGAGCCACGGGTCACCCCATCCCATGAACGCGCCGGAGTTCTGGGCGGTGCGCCACGAGTTCATGGCGAAGTACGGGGTGACCTACCAGGGCGTCGACGAGCCGGCCCCCGCCGATGCGGGTGAGCGCGCCGGCCAGGCCGAGGCCAACCTGCGCATCGCGATCGACGCGCTGCGCGCTCGGCGCGACGTGGTGGAGGCGATCTCCGACCGGCTCGTCGAGCTGGCCGGCCAGGTCCCCGAGCGGATCCCGACCTTCAACCTGGGCACCGGCGGGGCAGGCATCTTCGAGGACCGGCGCCTCTACGACTTCCGCGCCTATCCGCCGGAGATCTGGAAGCAGCCCGGCGAGAAGGCCCCCAACCGGGCCGCGCTGGCGGCCTGGGGCGCCTGGGTCAACGCCTTTGCCAAGGCCGAGTACGGCCGGCCGCTCTTCATCGCCGCGTCCGCGGACCTGGCCGAGTCCACCAACCTGGCGGGCTTCGGCAAGGGCTTCGGGGACCTGGAGGGCTGGGGCTGGTACCAGCGCGACACGAACCCGCGCGGCGCGCTGCTGCCCACCGAGATCACCGAGTTCACCAACGCCGGCATGATGGTCGGCCTGGCCACGGTCAACCTGGCCGACGACCCCATGGCGAGCTTCAACGGCTTCTGGGGCGCCTGCTCCACCTACGGGTCGTTCAGCTACCTCAAGTACGGCCCCATGCGCCTCTTCAGCCAGCTCGCCCAGGATACCCAGCTGAAGCTGGGCAAGGTGCTCTGGGTGGCCGGCCACTCGGGGCCTGAGACCGCCGAGGATTCGCGGACCCACTTCGGCATCTTCGAGACCGGCGTGACGCAGCTCTTCCCTGAAGGCCACGTGATCGACCTGCACCCCTGGGAGTACAACGAGGTCCCGGTGGTGCTCGGCGCGGCGCTGGCGCAGTCGGCGCCGATCGTGGCCCTGCACCTGACGCGCCCGCCGATCGAGCTGCCCGATCGCGCGGCGCTGGGGATCCCGTCCCATTTCGAGGCCGCCCGCGGGGCCTACGTCATGCGCGACTTCCGGCCCGGACGGCCCGCCATGGGCACGGTCTTCGTGCAGGGCACCACGAGCACGGCCAACCTCGTGAAGCTCCTGCCCGAGCTCGATCGGGAGGGGCTCAACGTGAAGGTGGTGGCGGCCATCAGCCCGCAGCTCTTCCGGTTGCAGAGCGCCGACTACCGCGCCCGCACGGTGACCCCGGCCGACCGGATCGACGGGATGGCCATCACGAACCGCGCGGCGCGCTTCATGCGCGACTGGGTGGACGGCCCCCTCGCCCTCGAGTACTCGATGGGCTCCGACTGGGACGACCGCTGGCGCACGGGCGGCACGCTCGACGAGGTGATGGACGAGGCGCACCTGACCCCGCCGCACCTGCTGGCCGGCATCGAGCGCTTCGTGCGCGAGCGCGAGTCGCGCCTGCGGCGGGTGCGCGAGGCGCTCGACTCGGCGGAGTCCCGGGGGAGGTAACCCCGGGGGGAGGAGCTCACGCGGGAGCATCCCCCGGGAGCTGGGCAATCCGGCGCGACGCCCAGGAGGCCGTCGTGGCCGCCGCCGATGCCAAGGAGCATCCCCCGGGAGCTGGGCAATCCGGCGCGACCCCGATGCGCGGCCGTTCGGCGGGCCATGGGCATGGCCGGCGGTCGCCCGCCGCCGTCGTGCGAGAATCCCGCGATGGCACGCTTCTACGACATCGACGCGGCGAACGCGCGGCTGCTCGAACTGCGGCCGGTGCTCGAGCAGCTGAAGGCCGACCGGGACGCCCTCGCGGAGGCGCAGCGCGAGATCCGCGAGGTGCTGGCGTCCGATGGCTCGCCCGGGTCCGAGGACAGGCTCCGCGCCCACGAGGTCCGCGTGCGCTCGCTCGTCAGGAGCATGGAGCGCGCAGTGGCGCAGATCGATGCCTGGGGCGTCACCCTGCGCGACATCCAGTCCGGCCTCGTCGATTTCCCGGCCCTGGTGTCCGGCCGGCAGGTGTGGCTCTGCTGGCGGCTCGGGGAGGGCGAGATCGAATGGTGGCACGAGCTGTCCACCGGCATCGCGGGCCGCCGGGCCCTTGCCGACCTGGCCTGAACCGGGCCCGGTGCGCATGAGCGCTCCCGACCGGGCGATCCTGGTGGCGGATGGCGATCCGCGGCCCGAGCTCGCGCGCCGGGGCATCGCGCCGCAGCCGACGATCGGCGCGTTGCCGCTGCCGATCCGCGAGCCCGCCGCCCTGCGCGCGCTGCACCTGCAGGTGGCCCTCGCCGGGGCCGACGTCCTGACCGCGGTCACCGGCACGCTCCACCGGCGAACGCTGTCCCGCATGGGCGCCGCGCGCCGTGGACGGGAGTGGATCGCGGCCGCGCTCGATCTCACGCGCGAGGCTGCGGCGGAAGCCGAGGACGCGGGGCGGCCCGCGCGGGATGGGCAGCCGGCGCCTCCGGTCCGGGTGGCCGGACTGGTGGGACCACTCGAGGGATCCGGCACGTCCGGCCTGAACCTGGACGCGGCGGGCGTGGCGGCCGAACACCGCGCCCACGCGGGGATGCTCGCCGACGCCGGCGCGCAGCTGCTCCGGATCGAGGCGATGGAGTCCATCACCGAGAGCGAGGCGGCGACCCGGGAGGCGCTCGCGACCGGGCTGGAGACCTGGACCGGCGTGGCGGTGGACCGGTCCGGCATCGTGCTCCCGTCCGGAGAATCACTGGCGGCCTGGGCGGCCGCGATCTCGCCGCTGGGGCCCGACGTGCTGCTGGTCACGGCACCCTCGCTCGGGGCGACGCGCGCGGCGCTCGCGGCGCTGGGGGCTCCCGACTCGGGAACGTCGGTCGCGCTGGGGGGCTCGCTGCCCGCCGGGCCGCCGGATATGGACGAGACGCCCGACCAGGGCGGCGAGCCCGCGCCCGGGCCGGTGCCCTCGTCCGGGCCGGCGCCCTCGTCCGGGCCGCAGCCGGATGCGCGAGTGGCCCTCCTGCTCGAGGCCGGGTGCCTCGTGCTCGACGCGGGCACGGACGGCTCCCCGCAGCGTGTCGCGCTCCTGCGAGCGGAGGCGGACCGGCAGAACGCGCGCCGACGGCTGGCTCGCCGCGACCGGCTCGAGCGCCGGCAGGCATGGCTCGCCCAGGTCATCGATCGGGCCTTCCCCGGCCCCGCGCTGTGGCTGGCCCGGACGGCGCCGGAGTTCCCGCTTCCCGGGCCGTTCGCCTGGGACGTCGTGGAGGTGGGCGAGCTGGGCCGGCTCCCGGCCGGTCGCTACCGGGTCGCGGTTGTCCCGGCCGACGCCGCAGGTGGGAGCGGCGAGGCTGGGGCGTCGCTCTCGGTCGAGGAGCTGCGCCGACTGGTCACCGCGCTCGAGCCCGGCGCCTGGATGCTGATCGAGGGGGATCCGGCGGCCGATGTCCTCGCGTCGGACGAACGGACCGGCGGACTCCTGCCGGCCGAGCGCCTGCCCTCGGGCCCACCGTGCTGGCTGGTCCGCCGCCGCCCGTGAGCTCGGCGGGCGATCCGCGACAGCTGTCGCCCACGACCGGGCCATCCAGTTCTTGACGGGGCCGCTGCGCCACCGGACCCTGCGGTCGGAGGCGAAAGGAGGCACCCGCACTGAGCTCACAGCGACCACCCATGAACGCGGCAACCCGCCGAGAGCGGCGCGCCGCGGAGCGCGATCGGCGGAGACCGGGAGGGACACCGGCCCACGGGGCCGGCCCGGGGGGCGCCCGTCGCACGGCTGCACCGCGAACGGGCCTGGCGGCCATCGTCCGCTCCCCGATCGCGCTGGTCACGGCCGCGGCCGTGCTGGTCGGCGTGGGGCTGCTCGCCGCGAACGTGCTGCTGAGCCAGCCACGGACGGCGGCCAGCATCGTGGCCCCTGCCGAGCCGGCGCCCACCGACCTCGCAACGGGACGCACGCTGGGGGCGGCGGACGCGAAGGTGACCCTCGACGTGTATGTCGACTTCCAGTGCCCCAACTGCGCCGCCTACGCGCAGCAGGTCGAGCCACGGCTGGTGAACCAGTACGTGCGGCCCGGATCCGCCAGGATGGTGATCCACGACCTGGCGTTCCTGGGTCCCACCTCCAACCCGGGCAGCGACGAGTCGGTCCAGGCGGCGCTGGCCGCGAGCTGCGCCGAGGACCAGGGCAGGTTCTGGTCGTACCAGGAGTACCTGTTCGCGAACCAGGGCCCCGTGGAGAACGGCGGCACGTTCAGCAGGTCGCTCCTCGACGGGATCGCGAGCCGGCTGGGCCTGGATCGGACCAGGTTCGACGCGTGCATGGCCGATCCCGCCAGGACGAAGGCGGTGCAATCGGAGACCCAGACCGCGTTGGCGGCCGGCATCGACCGGACCCCGACCATCCTCGTGAACGGGAAGGCCGTGGGTTCGTGGGACCTGCAGACGATCTCGAACGCCATCGATGCGGCGCTCCAGGGAAACGCCGCGAGCCCTTCGGCCTCGCCGTCCGCCTCGGCCCCGGCCGGCTGATCGGTCGAACCCCGGGGTTGCGCCGCCTGGCGCCGCCCCGCGCACCCTGGGCGCACCCTCGGGCACCCTGACGCACCCTCGCGCCGCGCGAGGATCCGTCAGACCGTGTAGTCGTCCTCCACCGGCGGACGGATGCGCCCGCGGGTCAGCCGGGAGAACAGGCGCCGGGTCGCGCGCCGGTGCGAGTAGGCCACGCCGATCAGGATCAGCAGGACGAAGTCCGTCCCGCCCACGATGCCCGCCGCGACGTAGCCCAGCTGCTGGCCGATGTCGCCCGTGATCGACAGTGCCGGGATGGTCGCCCCGATGAGCCCCAGCGCGAAGAACGGCGGGCGCGGCGCGACGTCGCTGCGGAACGTCGCCACCGACGGCCCGTTGGCGCCCTCACCGCCGATCACGAATGCGTGGCCGTTGGTCACGACCGCGGCGCTGCCCGCGCGGGGCTCCGATCGCCCGCTTGCAGCCAGGTTGTCCTGTGGGAGCTGTTGCCACCCTCCGGGAAGATTCCCCAGGCTGTCGGGGGTGGCCCAGTAGAACGAGTCGGTGGGCTTCCCGGCCGCGTCCCGGCCACCCACCACGTACAGGGCGCCGTTGATGACGAACCCCGCCGCGTCCGTCCGTGGCGCCGGCAGCGCCTGCGAGGGCAGGCTCGCGCTCCAGCCGAGCACCCCGTGCGTCGTGGGATCGACCGCCGGCTCACCCTTCGAGTCGAGCGCCAGGCGGAACACCGTGGGCTGTGCGCCGTGTGCGTCCTGGCCGCCGACCACGTAGAGGAAGTTGCCCACCTGCGCGCCGAACGCGAGCGCTCGCGGCTGCGGCAGCGCCAGGGCCGGCTGCTCCTGCCAGGGCCCGAGTGCGCCGGACGTGGCGTCCTGGATCGAGCGATACACGGTGCGGCTGTACGACCCGTCCGCGTTCTGTCCGCCCAGGAGCCAGACGCTGGTCGAACCGGCGATCGCCACCGCGCCGGCGAGCGGCTTGGGCAGCTTCAGGGCGGCGAGCGTCTTCCACCCGGTCAGGTTTCCGTTGTCGATGGTCGCCTCGTAGACCGTGTCGGTCGCGGCGCCCGACTGGTCGGCGCCACCGATCACCAGGGTCGTGCCAGAGAGCGAGACCACCGCCGCGCTCACGCGCGGCGCCGGCAGCGGGGGCCCCGGCTTCCACGGGGACAGGTTGCCGTCCGCGCTCACGCTGGTCTCGAAGACCGAGGCGGTCGTGCCGCCCGGGCCGCGCCCCCCCGCGAGGTACAGGTTCGTGCCGGCGCTGATCGGCACGGCGTCAATCCGGCCCTCCGGGAGCGACAGCTGGGCGGGATTGCCCTGCCAGGGGATCACCGACCCCGCCGGCGCGGGGCAGGGCAGGTCGGCGTTGACGGGCGGGCAGAGGTTGATCGGGCTGGCGACGTTCGCGCCGAGGTTGATGGTGGGGAACACGGTGAAGTAGTACGCGCGGTCGGGGAAGTAGCCCAGCAGGAGGACCAGCAGCAGGAACCAGCCGAACGCCTTGATCCCTGCCCAGGTCCATCCGTCGGCGTCGAACGCACCGAAGAATGCCCGCCTGCGGCCGCCGCCCGGCGGCAACGCCCGTTCCGCCACGTTCCCTCCTGCTCCTCTGCCCGGGGC
>JAKAMV010000544.1 GCA_021812735.1 Chloroflexota bacterium
CGCAGCGCCGCGCGCCTCGCCGCGGCCTGGTGCGGTGAGGCGGTCAGCCCACGCGATGCAGCCGAAGCGGCTCGGGGGCGTCAGCGTCCGCCCTGGGCGGCGCCGCGGCCTGCGCCGAGTCTTGCGCCCCGTCGGCTCCGGCCAGCGCGACGACCGGGGCCGGCTCGGCCTCGGCGCCCTCCGTGGCCTCCCCGTGCGGCAGGAGCGCCTCGCCCGCCACGACCCAGCGGTTGCGGCCGGCCGCCTTGGCGCGGTACAGGGCAGCGTCAGCCGCCTCGAGCAGCGCCACGCGGGTGGTCGCGTCGCCGGGCCAGACGGCGATGCCGATCGACACGGTGATCTGGTCCCGGTGCCCCGGCGACAGCTCGATCACCGCCTGCTCCGTGCGGGCGCGGATGCGCTCGGCGACCGCGGCGGCGTCGGCCACCGAGGCTCCCGGCAGGATCACCGCGAACTCCTCGCCGCCGTACCGGGCGGCCATGTCGCCGTCGCGAACGGACGAGGCGAGGATCCCGGCGAACCGGCGGAGCGCCTGGTCGCCCGCGGGGTGGCCATTGCGGTCGTTGAACGCCTTGAAGTGGTCCACGTCGAGCATCAGGACGGCGAGCGGCTCGTGCGGGCCGCGAGCGGTCAGCTCGCGCTCGAGCGCCTCGTCGAAGGCTCGGCTGTTGGGCAGGCCGGTTCGGCCGTCGGTGCTTGCCTGCCCCTGCAGCGCCACCACGAGGCGGCGGTTCGCGATGGCCAGCGAGGCGTGGTCCGTGACCCGGCTGACCGACGTCCGGATCGCGAGCGGCATGGCGTCGGGCGTCGCCCAGTGAAGGTGGACCGCGCCGATGACGTCCCCGAGCGCGATCAGCGGGATGCAGGCCAGCGTCCCGCTCACGGCCGAGTGCAACGGGCAGCGGACCGCGAGGCTGGCCCCCAGGTCGGACGTCACATACAGGCTCGAGCGCCGTACGCCGGGGCACTGGGCGAGCTGGCCGAGCGGGATGACCGACGCCTCGATCGTGCCGAGCGAGCCTTCCGGAATCGCCCGGTCCCGCGAACGGTTGGAAATGTGGATCGTGGCGTCGTCGGGATGGGTCAGCTCCCCGAGCGCGTCGAGCGCGGCGCGGGCCACCTCGCCGTCCGAGTCCACGAAGCTGGACAGCTCGGTGAACCGGTTGACGACGCCGGCCTCCACGGACCCGCGGTGCATCTCGGAGCGCATCCGCTCGAGCTCGCCGCCGAGCCGGCCCACCTCGTCGTCCCGCTGGGAGACGAACCCGACGTCCTCGCCGTCGCGCACGCGCTGGGCGGTCCGCAGGAGATCGCCCAGGGGCCGGATCAGCCAGCGGGTGACCAGCCAGATCGCGGCGGCAACGCCGATCCCCAAGCCGAGCACGGAGGCCGCGAAGATGCCGGTCTGGCGCTGCACGTCCCGCTCGAGCGTGTCCACGGTGGCGCCGTACAGGACGGCGAAGTCGCTGCCGTAGCGGTCCTCGAGCGTCTGCACCTGGGCGAAGAGCGCGCCCCCCGACCCCTCGAGCGTGGACGCGAACGAGGCGGCCGGCGTGCCGGCCTCGGCGAGACCGATCGCCTTCTCCGCGAACTGCGCCCGCCAGGCGCCCACCGCGTCGCGAATCGCGACAAGGTCCGTGTCGAGCGCGGGGAAGCTGCCGGTCGTGGCCACGAGGGCGCCGCCCACCTCGGCCTCTCGCGTCTGGGCGGCGCGATAGGCCTCCAGATCGGACGCGTCGGGCGCCAGCAGGTAGGCGTCCACCGCGTCGTGCTCGGCGCGGATGGCGGCCTGGAGCTCGTTGGCCTGCCGGAAGAGCCCGAGCAGGGCGGCCGACTGGTCCCGGAGCGCGGTGATGTCGCGCGAGTTCGACGCGTAGCCGTAGGCCTGCACGGCCAGCCCGAAGCCGACCAGCACCACCAGCACGGCAATCAGCCGCGCGCGGATCGAGAGGCGCGCCACGCCGGGACCCCTGCACTGCGGGATGAGACACCAGATCGTCGGCGGCGCCGGCTGGGCTGGCGAGCACCTGAACGTGGGGGGCCCCCGCACGAACGGGGAGGGCCATCCGTCAGCCGCGGGCCGCGAGCTCCCGGAGCGCCGCCTCGAGCCCGGCCGCGTCGGCCACCACGCGCGTTGGCCGCTCTGCCTCGGGGAGCGCGTCGGCCATCGCCCGGGTCGTCACGCCGGTCAGCGTCAGGATCGTCCGGGCGCCCACGGCCCGGCCGGCCGCGATGTCGGTCATCGAGTCGCCGATCATCACGGCGGTCCGGAGATCCCCGCCCACGAGCCGCGCGCCAGCCTGGAGCAGGTAGGGCCCCGGCTTGCCGATGACCACCCGCGGCTCGGTCCGCGCCGCCGTCGCGACAGCGGCGACCACGGCGCCGGCGCCCGGCCGGTAGCCGTTCTCCACCGGGTAGATCGGGTCGCGGTTGGTGGCGACCAGCACCGCGCCCGCCCGCACGCAGTCGGCGGCGGCCGCGACCCGGAGGTAGCTCATCTGGGGGTCGAGACCGACCACGACCGCGTCGGGGTGGCCGGCGGCGGCCCAGCCGTCGATCCCCTCCTGGTGCATGCGCGTGGCGGCGTGGCCCACCGAGACCACGTCGAACCCGGCCTCGCGGAGCTCCCGCTCGAGCCCGGGAGCGCCGACGGCGAGCACGCGCCGCACGCCGGGCATCTCCTCGCGCAGCCAGGCGGCGCTCGCCAGCGCAGAGGTGACCACCCGATCAGGGCCCACGGGCGCGCCGTGACCGGCGAGGCGCGGCAGGTAGTCCGTGTGGTAGGCGGTGGCGTTGTTGGTGACGTACACGACGTCATCGCCAGCCGCTGCCCGGGCCGCCAGCACCGCGGGGACGCCGGGCACGGCCTCTGACTGGCGGTAGACGACGCCGTCGAGATCAACGAGCAGGAGCACGCAGCGATGCTACCGTCTCCCCATGCCGCCGGCCCCCCGCTCCCCGCTCGACGACACCGACCGCCTGGTGGTGGACGGCTCGAACCTGGTCCACCGCCTGGGCGGGCCGGACACGCCCCCGTCCACGCTGGTAGGACGCATCCGGGCCGCCGTGCCGGCGACCGTGGAGGTGGAGCTGCTGTTCGACGGGGTGGGCCACGGGGTGACCGGGCGCGTGGCGCAGAACATGCACGTCCGCTACTCGGGCCGCAGAACGGCTGACGAGGCGATCCTCGAGCTCGTGGGCGACGGCGCCAGCGCCCCGCTGGAATCGGCGCGGACGCTGGTCGTGACCGACGACCGGGACCTCCGGACGGCCCTCACCGCGAGGGGCGCCAGAACGGCTGGCACCGCGTGGCTGCTGGGCCGGATGAACGTCCCGGTGGCGGCACCCGTGGCCGGGCAGCGACGACCCTCGATCGGGGCGGGCCGCCGCCCGGCGGGCCCGGCCGGCGGCGCGGGCGGTGCCGGGACAACCCTTGGCGCACCCGGCGGGGACGACGACGACGCGCGCCGCTGGCGGCCGGGGCGCGGCGCGACCTCCAAGTCCGGGCCGGCCCACAAGATCGCGCGACACCGGCGGCACCCTCGCCACCTCTGAGCCCGCGGGTGTCGGGCCGCCGCCCGCGAGCAGCCGGGCAACCCGCCGCGGGCAGCGAGGCGCCTGCGCCCGGGGATCGAACGATCGTTCGCCCACGGGCTATGCGTTCACCGGTGGACAAGGATGACCGGCCTGTGGACAACCGCGCCGCTCGGTGTGGATGGCCACGCCCCGGACGTGGGCCGCGCCCATCCCGAGACGGCGTGGCGACTGTCGGCAATTGGCGCCATAGCACAATATGTTGCGATCCGATTCCCCATCGCACCACTACATCTTGTGGTTTGGGTCTTGACCTCGCCCCGCCGGGCACGTAGATTCCCCTAGTCGCCCTGACGCCGGACGACCGTCGAAGGGTCCGTGGGGTGGGCGGCAACCGCCGCCCGTCGGCCCGGAGAAGCGTCTGGCGCAGCCGACCCGACGGACGGCCTCGCACCTGCGCCTCACCCCCATCCGTGAGCGCGAGGCCGGCTCCCGCCCGGTCTGCCCATGCGTGAACACCAGCCCCCGGTCTCTGTGCTCGGGGAAGGGACGCCCGGGCGACCGCGACGAATCGTCGGCGCCAGTGGAGGGCCCGCCAGAGCGGGCGCGGAGGAGACGCAACCGATGGCCCAGGCACGCGAGGTTGTCCCGGTGATGGACGCGAAGGTCGGCACGAAGAAGTCGAAGGCTGGCTCGGCCGCGGCCGAGAGCCGCACCGGGCTCGGGGGGCCATACGGCACCAGCTTCACGGGCGAGGGCACGCGCGGCCTCACGCTCGAGCGCCGCTGGACGCGGCCGGGCGTCCACCCCTACGACGAGATCACCTGGGAGTACCGGACCGCGGGCATCAGCTCCGAGACCGGCAAGACCGTGTTCGAGCAGAAGGACGTGGAGGTTCCCGCGTTCTGGAGCCAGCTCGCCACCAACGTCGTGGTCAGCAAGTACTTCCGCGGCCACGTGGGCACGCCGGAGCGCGAGCACAGCGTCAAGCAGCTGATCGACCGCGTCGTCCAGACCATCGCCGGGTGGGCGGAGACCAACCGCTACTTCGCCACGGACGAGGACCTGGCCGCGTTCCAGGCCGAGCTGACCCACCTGCTCGTCCACCAGAAGATGAGCTTCAACTCGCCCGTCTGGTTCAACGTCGGGATCGAGACCAAGCCGCAGTGCTCGGCCTGCTTCATCAACTCGGTCCAGGACAACATGAGCAGCATCATGGACCTCGCCAAGACCGAGGCCATGCTGTTCAAGTACGGCTCGGGCGCGGGCGTGAACCTGTCGCCCATCCGCTCGTCCAAGGCCAGGATGTCCGGCGGCGGCATCGCGTCGGGCCCGGTCAGCTTCATGCGCGGCTACGACGCGTTCGCGGGCGTCATCAAGTCGGGCGGCAAGACCCGTCGCGCGGCCAAGATGGTCATCCTCAACGTGGACCATCCGGACGTGATGGACTTCATCGAGTCCAAGGCCAGCGAGGAGAGGAAGGCCTGGGCCCTGATCGAGCAGGGCTACGACCCGTCCTTCACCGGCGAGGCGTACGGCTCGGTGTTCTTCCAGAACGCCAACCACAGCGTCCGCGTCACCGACGAGTTCATGCGCGCGGTCGAGCGCGACGCGGAGTGGCAGACCCACGAGGTCACCGACGGGCAGCCCGCCGGCACGTACAAGGCGCGGGACATCTTCCGCAAGATGGCCGAGGCCGCCCACCTGTGCGGCGACCCGGGCATCCAGTACGACACCACCATCAACGACTGGAACCCGGTGTCCGCCAGCGCGCGGCAGAACGCCACCAACCCCTGCTCCGAGTTCAGCTTCCTCGACGACACCAGCTGCAACCTTGCCAGCCTCAACCTGATGAAGTTCGTCCGCGAGGACGGCGAGTTCGACGTGGACGCCTTCCGCTTCGCGGTCAAGGTCACGATCACCGCTCAGGAGATCCTGGTCGACAACGCCAGCTACCCGACCCAGAAGATCGAGGCGAACAGCCACCGCTTCCGGCCGCTGGGCCTGGGCTACGCCAACCTCGGCGCGCTGCTCATGAACCGCGGCCTCGGCTATGACTCGGACCGGGGCCGGGACTACGCCGCCGCCGTGACGGCGATCATGCACGGCGAGGCGTATCGCCAGAGCGCCGTCATCGCCCGGGACCACGGCGGCGCCTTCGTCGAGTTCGACGTCAACCGCGAGCCGTTCCTGCGCGTCGTGGAGATGCACCGCGACGCCGCGCGCCGGCTGCCCGAGGACACGATCCCGGCGGACATGGTGGGCGCCGCCCGCTCGACCATCGACGAGGCGCTGGAGCTGGGCCGGCAGCACGGCTACCGCAACGCCCAGGTGACGCTCCTCGCGCCCACCGGGACCATCGCGTTCATGATGGACTGCGACACCACCGGGATCGAGCCCGACATCGCGCTCATCAAGTACAAGAAGCTCGTCGGCGAGGGCTACCTCAAGATCGTCAACCAGACGGTCCCGCACGCCCTGCGCACGCTCGGCTACACGCCGGAGCAGGTGGAGGAGATCCTCGCCTACATCAACGAGCGCGAGACCATCGAGGGCGCGCCGGGCCTGCGGAGCGAGCACCTGCCGGTCTTCGACTGCGCGTTCAAGCCGGTCAACGGCGAGCGGTCCATCCACTACATGGGCCACGTCCGGATGATGGGGGCGGTCCAGCCGTTCCTGTCCGGCGCCATCTCCAAGACGGTCAACATGCCCGAGGCCGCCACGGCCGAGGAGATCGAGGCCGTCTACCTGGAGGGCTGGAAGCGGGGCCTCAAGGCCATCGCGGTCTACCGCGACGGCTCCAAGCGCAGCCAGCCGCTGTCCACCGGCAAGAAGAAGGACGAGGCCCCCGAGGGCTCGGTCGAGGACAGGGCGACCATCGAGAGCCTGCGCAAGCAGCTCGCGGCGGCCCAGGTCGAGGCCACGCGGCCGCATCGCCACCGGCTGCCCGCCGAGCGCAGCGCGATGACCCACAAGTTCGAGATCGCCGGGCACGAGGGCTACATCACGGTGGGCCTCTACCCGGACGGCCAGCCGGGCGAGATCTTCCTCAAGATGGCCAAGGAGGGCTCGACCATCTCGGGCCTGATGGACACGCTGGCCACCTCGGTGAGCCTGGCGCTCCAGTACGGCGTGCCGCTCAAGGACGTGGTGAACAAGTTCGCCCACGTCCGGTTCGAGCCCAGCGGCTTCACGGGCAACCCCGAGATCCCCATCGCCAAGTCGCTGGTGGACTACATCTTCCGCTGGCTCGGCAGCCGGTTCCTGCCCGAGGAGGACCGGGCCACGCTCGGCCTGATCGACCGCTCGCAGGTGGTGGCGGAGGCTCCCGCCCCGTTCGCCGCCAACGCGCTCAAGCCGAGGGCCGACGAGGGCGTGACCGCCCAGTCCGAGGCACTGGCCTCGCCGCAGGCAGCCCCGGCCCCGGCCTCGGGCGTCGCCGGCAACGGCCAAACGGCAACGGCCGCTGCGCCGACCCCCAAGCCCGCGTCGGTCCCGGTGGCCAAGCAGGCCCCGGCGGCCTCCGCCAACGCCAGCGCCGCGT
>JAKAMV010000545.1 GCA_021812735.1 Chloroflexota bacterium
CCCCGGCCGGACAAGGTCAACCTGTCGGCCGGCGTGTTCGTGGACGAGACCGGCAAGACCCCGATGCTCAAGAGCGTCGTCGAGGCCGAGCGCCGCCTCGCCGCCACGGCGGCCAGCAAGCTGTACCGCCCCATCGACGGCGAGGTCGCCTACCGCGATGCCGTCCGCGACCTGGTGCTGGGCCGCGACCACGAGGCCGTCGCCTCCGGCCGGGCGCTGGCGACGCAGACCCCGGGCGGAACCGGGGGCCTGCGCGTCATCGCCGACCTGCTCCGCCAGACCGGCGCGTCGGAGACGCTGTGGATGAGCGAGCCGACCTGGCCCAACCACCCGCAGCTGTTCCACACGGCGGGGTTCAAGATCCGCACCTACCCGTACACGGACGCGACCGGCCGCAGGATCGACGAGGAGGCGATGCTCGCCACGCTGGGCGATGCCAGCCCGGGCGACATCGTGCTGCTCCACGGGGCGTGCCACAACCCGACCGGCGTGGACCCGTCGCCCGAGCTGTGGCGCCGGATCGGCGACCTCGTCGCGCAGCGGCAGCTGCTTCCGCTCGTGGACCTCGCCTACCAGGGCTTCGGCGACGGGCTGGCCGAGGACGCGGCCGGCCTGCACGAGCTGGTCCGCCCCGGCGCAGAGCTGCTCGTCTCCACCTCGTTCTCCAAGACGTTCTCCCTGTACGCCGAGCGTGTCGGCGCGATGCTCGTCATCGCGCGCTCGGCGGCCGACGCCAACGCGGTGCAGTCGCACGTCAAGGCCGCGATCCGCGTCAACTACTCCAACCCGCCCGCCCACGGCGCCGACATCGTCCGGACCATCCTGGGTGACCCGGAGCTGCGCGCGCAGTGGGAGGTGGAGCTCGCCGCGATGCGCGCGCGGATCAAGGACAACCGCCGAGCGCTCGTGGCCGCCCTCGAGGAGCGGCGCATCCCCGGCGACTGGGGCGGCATCGCGACCCAGAGGGGCATGTTCGCGCTGCTCGGCCTCACCGCGCACCAGGTGGCCCAGCTCAAGGAGGAGCACGGCGTCTACGTGGTGGGCAAGGGCCGCATCAACGTGGCGGGCTTCACGCCGGGCAACCTGGGCACCTTCGCTGACGCCCTGGGAGCGGTGATCGCCGCCAGCGCCTGACGACGGGCGTCACCGCACCCGCCCCGGCAACCGCCGGTCCCGGCCCCTACGCCGCCAGGTCGCGCGGCGCCCGCCCTGCCAGGCGCGCCCACGCCCGAGCCCGCTCCTCGCGCGTCGTGAGCGGGATGACCGCCAGCAGCATGGACAGCGACCCGTACCAGAGGGCGGGCAGCGCCAGCATCGCCCCCACCGGCACGGTCCAGCGCTGGTTCCGCCGGGCGCCCCAGGCGATCAGCAGGACCCCCATCGGCCCGCGGACCAGCAGCGGGATCGGGATCGCCGCCCAGGTGCCGCCCTTGCCCGTGTTGGCGCGCAGCAGGTCGACCCAGTCGCGCCACGCCTGGGGCATGAGCAGATACGAGACGGCGATGATCGCGGCCGACGCGCCGATCGCGATCCCCAGCTGGCGCCACTCCCGGCGAACGCCGAACCACAGCAGGCCGACGCCGGGCGTGATCTTGGTGAGGAGCACGAACGACCACGCCCAGGGGTGCCGGAACCCCTTGACGATGGCGAGCGCGAGGAGCAGCGACACGTTGCCGCCCGCGATCTCCATGGCGCCGACCACCAGGCCCAGCAGGAGGTAGTCGGGGCCCGTGAGGAACCACACCGCCCCGAGCAGGATGGCGGTCCACGCCGCCACGAACAGCGGCCACGGCAGCAGGTTGAGCGGGAACAGCAGCTGCGCGAACGCCGGCGAGTACGGGTAGGCGCCGATCGCGTTCCAGTCGGCCCGGCCCGCGTACAGGTCCTGGTAGTTGAACCCGTAGTAGGAGCGGGCGTCCTGGGCGGTGACCGGCTGGCCGTTCCATGGCTGCGTCGCCTGGACCGACGGGTCGGACCACGCGATCACGAGCACCCACATGACGGCAGCCAGCGCGACGCCGGCCGCCAGCCAGGGATCGACGCGGCGGGGCACGGCGCGGCTGACGCTCACGGCGCCATTGTCGGGGATCGTCTCGCGTCGGGTCGCCTACCATGTCGCGATGAAGATCGGTGCCCTCCTGCCCCTCGTTGACGAGGACGGCCCCAACGGCTCTCGGTGGCCCACGATCCGCGACCTCGCCGTGTCGGCCGAGGAGGCGGGCCTCGACAGCCTGTGGGTCTACGACCACCTGCTGTTCCGCACGCCGGGCGAGGACGAGGCGGGGCCGCACGAGCCGCTCGCCATCCTGTCCGCGGTGGCGGCGGTCACCGGGCGCGTCGAGCTTGGCACGATCGTGCTCGGGACCGGGTTCCGCTCCCCCGGGATCACCGCCAAGATGGCCGTGGCGATCGATGAGGTGGCCGACGGCCGGCTCATCCTGGGGCTCGGCGCCGGCTGGCACGAGCCCGAGTACGCCGCGTTCGGCTACCCCTTCGACCACCGCGTGGGCCGGTTCGACGAGTTCCTCGCCGTGACGCTGCCGCTGCTCCGCGGGGAGCGCGTGACGTTCCACGGCCAGTGGCACGAGGCGGAGGACGCGGTCCTCCTGCCGCCGCCGCCGCGGCCGGCCCGGCTGCCGGGCCGGATGCCCATCCTCATCGCCGCGAAGGGCGAGCGGATGCTGCGCCTCACCGCCCGGCACGCCGACGCCTGGAACGTCGCCTGGTTCGGCGTGCCGACCGAGCGCTTCCACCAGCGGCGGGCGGACCTCGTCGCAGCCTGCGAGGCCGAGGGCCGCGACCCGGCGACGCTCGAGGTGACGGTCGGGCTCGTGATCGACGCCACCGCCGCCGCCGAGGGACGCCCGATCCCCGCCGATGCGCTGCCTCCGGACGTCGACGCCGTCGCGAGGGCGCTCGACGCGTGGCGGGACCAGGGGGTTGGCCACGTCCAGGTGGACCTGCGGCCGAACGGGGCGCAACTCGCGGAGCTGCTTGCCTCGGCGGCGTCGAAGCACCGGGGCGGGTGAGATGGGCGACACGATCGAGGACCTGCCGGAGCACGTCGCCGCCAACCGGGCGGCGTGGGACGAGTACGCGGCCGACTACGTCGAGCCCGCCGAGGTGAACTGGCGCCAGCCGCCCGGGCAGGAGACGTGGGGGATCTTCGGACTGCCGGAATCGGAGCTCCGGATGCTCCCCGATGATCTGGCGGGGAAGGACGCGATCGAACTCGGGTGCGGCACCGGGTACGTGTCCGCATGGATGGCGCGCCGGGGCGCCCGGGTCGTGGGGATCGACAACTCGGCGCGCCAGCTCGAGACGGCGGCCAGGATGCAGCGCGAGCACGGGCTCGAGTTCCCGCTCATCCACGGCAACGCGGAGCGGGTCCCCTACCCCGACGCCTCGTTCGACTTCGCGATCAGCGAGTACGGTGCGGTCCTCTGGGCCGACCCGGACGCCTGGGTCCCTGAAGCCGCCCGGCTGCTCCGGCCCGGCGGCCGGCTCCACGTGCTGACCAACAGCGTCCTCAAGTACCTCGCTGACCCCGACGAGGACGACGCGCCGCCCACCGACCGGCTGCTGCGCCCGCAGTTCGGCATGCACCGGATGGTCTGGCCGGGCTACCCGTCGGTGGAGTTCCACCTCTCCCATGGCGACTGGATCCGGCTGTTCACGGCCTCGGGCCTCGAGATCCTCGAGCTGCAGGAGCCGCAGGCGCCGGCCGGCGCGACGTCCAGGTGGATGCCGTCGGGGACGGAGTGGGCGACGAAGTGGCCGGCGGAGGAGATCTGGAAGGTGCGCAAGCGCGCCTGAACGGCGCGACGCGACAGCGGCCCCGACCGGGAGGACGGGGCCGCTGTAGACGGGCGTGCGGACGGGCTCAGTCGCCGACGCGGATCACGTTCTCGCAGTCCGAGGCCACGATGTCGGTCGGCCCCGCGTAGACCGTGTCGTACCCGTCGCCGCAGTGGACGATGTCGGGCGCGTTGTCGTAGCCCACCACGATGACGTCGTTGCCCGGGCCCCCGTAGATGACGTCGCTGCCGGCGCCGCCCCAGATGTGGTCGTTGCCGGCGCCGCCGTAGATGACGTCCGTGCCGGCGCCGCCGTACAGCCAGTCGTTGCCGGCGCCGCCGTAGATGTGGTCGTTGCCGTCCCCGCCGTTGATCGTGTCGTTGCCGGTGTCGCCGTAGAGCCAGTCGTTGCCGGCTAGCCCGTCGATCCAGTCGTTGCCCGCCAGCCCGTGGATGACGTCGGCGCGCGCCGTGCCCACCAGGTGGTCGTTGTGGCCGGTGCCCGCGATGGACGCGGCGAGCGAGGTGCCCGGGATGGCCACCACGGCGGCCATCGCGAGGAACGGAACGCCGAACAGGCCCCACCGCATCCTGCGGCGGAGGCGGCGGATCCGGCGGCGGGCGAAGAAGCGGAACATCGATTGGGACCTCCCTGTGCCGCCCCGGCATCTCGGGGGCGCAGGGCCACAGTCGCGCCCCCGGCTGTGGACCGGCTGTGAGGCCGTGGAGACCCTGCTGCGAGGCGGCCATCGCCACGCCTGCACGAGCGCCGCACGCACCCCGCCGCGCAGCCGCCGCCCTACGGGCGCTCATCTGCGGGACCTGCACGCGGTGCGCACGGGATCTGCACGAATCCCGTCCATCGTCGTGGCCGACAACCAGGGCCGACCGCTGGACACCCACGCGGCGACGGGCATATGCTTCACGTCGCATTGATCATCTTGATGACAATGACCATCCATGCGCTACAAAGGGCCAATCGAGCCGCACCATGTCACCCGACACCGCCGCCACGCCCGTCGACCTCCGCCAAGCCCTCATCGACGAGCTCACCCGCGCGCTCGCCTCCTACGCGCCGACCCGCCATGTGCACCTCATGCGCCACTGGCCGGGCGGCCAGATGAGCCTGGTCCACCTCAACGTGCTGTTCGTCCTGTCCGGGGAGGGCCCGCTGCCCATGAACCGCCTCGCCGAGCTGCTCGACGTGTCCCAGGCCAGCGCGACCGGGATCGTGGACCGGATGGAGCAGCGCGGCCTCGTGGCGCGGGAGCGCGACACGGACGATCGCCGGGTCGTCCGCGTCTGCCTCTCGGCCCAGGGCGAGGAGCTGCTCGCCGGCATCGCGGCCGAGCGCCGGGTCAAGCTGGCCCGCCTGCTCGACACGCTCCCCGAGGACGACGCCGGCGCGCTCCTGCAGGGCCTTCGTGCCATGCGGCGGGCGCGTGAGGCCCTCCACCAGCAACCGTCACCCGACGCACCCGTCAACTCGGAGGCACCCCGTTGATCACCCTCCTGCGGCGGAGTCTCGGCCCCTACAAGTGGCCGGTCCTCGTCGTCCTGCTGCTCCTGCTCGGGCAATCCCTCGGGAACCTGTACCTGCCCGAGCTCCAGGCCGACATCATCAACAACGGTGTGCTGCAGGGCGACACCAGCTACATCGTGCGGACGGGCGGCTTCATGCTCCTCGTCACGTTCGGCCTGATGCTCGGCTCGTACGCCATGGTGTTCTTCGCTGCCCGCACGGCGATGGGCCTCGGCCGCGACATCCGCGCCGGCATCTTCCGCGCTGTCGAGACGTTCAGCCAGGTCGAGGTCAACCACTTCGGCGCGGCCAGCCTGATCACCCGCAACACGAACGACGTGCAGCAGGTTCAGCAGGTCGTGCTGATGGTCATGGTCATGATGCTGTCGGCGCCGATGATGATCATCGGCGGCGTCATCATGGCCCTCCGCCAGGACGTGCCGCTGACCGGGATCCTGGTGGTCATCACGCCGATCCTGCTGGTCGTGGTCGGCATCGTCATGTCGCGGGCCATCCCCCTGTTCCGCGCCATGCAGCGCAAGCTCGACCAGATCAACCTCGTCATGCGCGAGACGCTCGCGGGTGTGCGGGTCATCCGGGCGTTCGTGCGAACACGGCATGAGGAGCGGCGCTTCGACGCCGCCAACGTCGACCTGTTCGACACAGCGCTGTCGGTCAACCGGCTGTTCGCGATCACCATGCCCACGATCTTCCTGATCATGAACGTCAGCCAGATCGCCGTGATCTACCTCGGCGGCTACCGGGTGGACTCGGGCGGCATGCAGCTGGGCAACCTGATGGCGTTCCTCCAGTACATCATGCTGGTCCTGTTCAGCGTCCTCGGTGCCACGCTGATGCTGATCATGGTCCCGCGGGCCCAGGTGTCGGCCGGGCGGATCAACGAGGTCCTCGACACGACCCCGTCGATCTTCGACCCCAAGGACCCGGTGTCGCCGCCCCGGACCGGACGGATCGAGTTCCGCGAGGTCTCGTTCCGCTACCCCGGCGCCGAGGAACCCGTCCTCCGCGGCATCAGCTTCGAGGCCAACCCGGGCGAGACGACCGCCATCGTGGGCTCCACGGGCTCCGGCAAGTCCACGCTGATCAACCTCATCCCGCGCCTCTACGACGCGACGTCCGGGACCGTCCTGGTCGACGGTGTGGACGTGCGCCAGTTCGACCGCCAAGACCTCTGGAGGCGGGTCGGCATGATCCCCCAGAAGGCGTACCTCTTCGGCGGAACGATCGCGTCCAACCTGCGCTATGGCGACCAGGAGGCGACCGACGAGGCCCTCTGGAAGGCGCTCGAGATCGCCCAGGGCAAGGACTTCGTGAGCGAGATGGAGGAGCGCCTCGAATCGCCCATCTCGCAGGGCGGCACCAACGTGTCCGGCGGGCAGCGCCAGCGGCTCGCCATCGCGCGGGCGCTCGTCCACAACCCGGACATCTACGTCTTCGACGACAGCTTCTCCGCGCTCGACTTCCGCACCGACGCCCGGCTCCGTGCCGCGCTCGCCCGCGAGCTCGGGCACGCGACCGTGATCATCGTCGCCCAGCGGGTGGGCACGATCCTCCATGCGGACCGGATCGTGGTCCTCGACGAGGGGCGGGTCGCGGGCGTCGGCACCCACCAGCAGCTGATGGCGACCTGCGAGACCTACCGCGAGATCGTGCTGTCCCAGGTCACCGAGGAGGAGGCAGCATGAGCGGCCCGCAGCAGCGGCCCGGCGGCGCGCCCGCCGGCGTGGGCG
>JAKAMV010000546.1 GCA_021812735.1 Chloroflexota bacterium
TTCAGGACTTGCGGCATGCGGGTCGCGGGCTAGGGCCTACGGCGCCGCGACGTGGTCCGCCCAGCGGTGGGCGGGTGCGTAGCCGAGCAGGTCGCGGGCGCGGTCGATCGACAGCAGCGTCTCCCGGCCGCGGAGCTCGCGCCGCAGCGGCACGTGCGGGAACACCTCGGCCATGAGGTCGGCGGAATCGCGCGTCATGACGGTGTCGTCGGCGGCAACGATGCAGACCTCTGCGCCCGTCACGTCGGCCGTCAGCCCGAGGCGGCATGCCAGAGCGACGTCGCGGACATCGACGTAGCCCCACAGGTTCCACTTGCGGAGCTGAGCGTCGCGCCAGTAGGTGGGGAACTGCTTGTAGTCGTCCGGCTCCATGATGTTCGAGATCCGGAGGCCGACGTGGGCCACACGCGTGCGCCGGGCGAACTGGGCGGCCATGGTCTCGCCGGCGAGCTTCGCCAGGGCATAGGAGCTCTCCGGGCGGGGCTCGATCGTCTCGTCGATGGGGGCGAAGAGCGGCGGCGTGTCGAAGGGGAGGCCGAG
Organism: Chloroflexota bacterium; assembly: GCA_021812735.1. Next base: position 541 of record JAKAMV010000546.1, read on the forward strand.
CACCGTCTCGCTCGACGCCCAGACCACACGCGCCAACCCCGAGGCCTCAGCCGCGGCGAAGACGTTGTAGGTCGACGTGGCGTTGATCCGGAACGTCTCCGCTGCGGGGCGGATGCCCGGGGCGGGGATCGCCGCGAGATGGACGACGGCGTCGGCCCCAGCGAGGACCTCCACCGCCTGCCCGTAGTCGGCCAGGTCGGCGATGCGGCACCGGTCGTCCCATTCCCACGGGTCGTGGCGCAGGTCGACGGACAGCACGCTGTGGCCGTGCTCGCGCAGGTCGCGGACCACCCATCGCCCGGCCTTGCCGTTTCCCCCGGTGACCACGACCCGCATGCCGGCCTCCTCGAATGGTGCAGGGCTCCATTCTCGGTCCTGCCGCGTCCGCCCCGCTCCGCCAGACCGTGCCGGCCTGGGCGTGCCTCCGGCGACCCCGGGAATCGAAACGGCGGGCGGGGCCCGAAGGCCGGCCGCCCGCCGCGCGGATCCGGTGGCTACCCGATGAGGAACGACACCTGCACCGTGATCGTGACGTCCGTGGAGCCGGCCTGGACCGGCGTGGAGGCGGCCTTGTCGGTGGCAGCTCCAGCGGCCATGTTGGCGTACGGCGCGTACCAGACCGGGGTGGACACGCTCTCGTTCACCGACGAGACGCCGATGATGCCGAGGCCCAGCGACTTCGCGTAGACGTCGGCCTTGGCGCGTGCATCCTTTGCCGCCGCCTCGCGGGCCTGCGCCTCGAGCGCGGTGCGGTCGGCCACATCGAAGCTGATCCCGTTGACCGTGGTGGCGCCCGCGGCGACGGCGTCGTCGACCACATCCGAGAGCTTGGAGAGGTCGCGGACCGTCACGGCGACCTGGTTGGTGAGCTGGTAGCCGCGAAGCTTCGCCGACGCGTTGGTCGGGTAGTCGTAGACGGCGGTGAGGGACACCTGCGTCGTCTGGATGTCCTTGTCGGCGATGCCGAGCTTCTTGAGCGCGTCCACCACGCCGGTCATGGCGGTGGCTGCCGCGTCGCGGGCCGCCTTGGCCGTCGGCCGCTCGATCTCTACGCCGAGCTGCACGTGGGCGAGGTCCGGGGTCACGGTGACCTTGCCCTCGCCGCCGACCGTGACCGTGTGCTCTGGCGTGGTGTCGCCCGCCGCTGCGCTGGACGGCGCTGCGTACGGGTGCGGCGCGGTGACGCCGGCGAGGACGGGCCCGGCCACGAGGCCGACGGCGAGCGCGGCCACCGCGACAACCGCGAGCCCGATCCCGTTGGAGCGGCCCCAGCCGCCGGTGGTCATGGTTTCCATCGTCATTGCCCCTGTGATCGGTCCCGGTTCGGGCTGACCGGCGGGACCGCCTCCGGTCGTGCGCCCCCCAAGACGCGGGGAGTGGCGCCCCGGGTTCCCGGTCGACCCCCGCGCTCGGCGACGTGACGGCGCGACGGGCGGTTTGATAGGGTCGGCACGTCGAGTCGTCACGCTCGAGGGCACGATCGGACGACGAAGGGGGTCGCGATGCAGGACGCCGCCGAGGCGCTGGTCGAGGAGCGAGTCCGCGCCGCCCTGCCCGCCAGCGCCCGAGCCCACCCGAATGTCCGGATCGTCGCCCGCACGCGGCCCGCCGGACCCGGCCACGACGCCGAGGCCGACCTGGTGGTGCTGCACCCCGAGCACGGCCTGCTGGTCATCGAGGTCAAGGGCGGTGAGCCGAGCCGCGATGCCGAGGGCCGCTGGTACGCGGGGTCGCGGCGACTCGAGCGGTCGCCGTTCGCGCAGGCCGAGGCGGCGAAGCACGACCTCGTCCGGGCGATCGAGTCGCTCCCCGAGTGGCCGCGCGGCCGCCCGATGCGGGCCGGCCATGCGGTCGCCTTCCCGCACGCCGACCTGGCGAGCCGGCGCCCCGGCCATGGGCTCGGGCCCGAGGCCGTGCCGGACATCGTGCTCGACGCGACCGCGCTCGGCAGCGTGTCGGCGACCGCTGCGGCGCTGGATCGCGCCTGGTCGTTCTGGACGGGCGACGGATCGAGGGGCGCCGCCCTCGATGAGCGCCTGTTCGGCCGCGTCGAGGACTTCCTGGCGCCGACGATCACGCTCCACCGGCTGGTGCGCGGAGAGGTGGACGCCGCGCGTGACCGGCTGGTCGCGGCCTCACGCGCCCAGCTGTACGTGCTCAACCACGCGAAGGCCCTCCGCCGGGTGGCGGTGGTCGGGCCGGCGGGCAGCGGCAAGAGCCTGGTCGCCGTCGAGAAGGCCCGGCGCCTGGCGCGGGACGGCTTCCGCACGCTGTACCTGTGCTTCAATGCGCCCCTCGCGACGAGCGTCCTCCGCGAGGTGGCGGCGGACGACGTGGCACCGGACCTGCGGCCCGTGGTGCACACGTTCCACGGTCTGTGCGAGGCGATGGGGGAGTCGGCAGGGACGCTGCCGCCGAAGCCTGCAGGCTCCGGCGACGCGCTCTCGGACTGGTTCGCGGCCCTGCCCTCGGCTCTGGACGCGGCGATCGAGCTGCTGCCCGAGGAGCGGTTCCACGCCATCGTCGTCGATGAGGGGCAGGACTTCGAGCTGGGCTGGCTCGAGTCGCTCGAGTTCCTGTTCCGGACGCCGGAGGACGGCGTGCTGTGGATCTTCCACGACCCGGGCCAGGCGCTCTACCGTGACGACTCGGTCGCACGCCTGCCGGGGCTCGCGACGCTGTCCCTCCTGGAGGACTACCGCTCGCCGGCCCCGGTCGCCCGGCTCGCCGGCCACTTCTACCACGGCCCGGACACACCCGAGCCCATGGGCTCGGCGGGCACGGAGGCGGTCGTGGAGGCGGTGGCTCCGGGGTCCGCCACGGTCGACGCCGTCCGGCGACACCTGCACCGCCTGGTCCGCGACGAGGGCGTGCGGTCGTGGGACGTGGCCGTGCTGAGCGGGACGGCTGCCGCGCGGAGCGGCGTCTGGCGGCAGCGCCGCTTCGGCAATCTGGAGCTCTGGAACGGCGCCGTGGACGTGAACGGGGTCTCGCTCGGCTACGCAGCGGCCGACGTGCCGGATGAGCCGGCGGACGACGGCGTCGTCCTGTTCGAGACCGTGCGCCGGTTCAAGGGCCTCGAGCGTCCGGTGGTGGTCCTGTGCGAGCTGCCGGATTCCGGGCCCCGGAACGACGAGCTGCTGTACACGGCGCTCACGCGGGCCACCGCCCACCTGGTGGTGCTCGCCCCGCCGACCCTGGCCGCGCGGATCGAGGCCGCTCGACGCGCGTGACACGCAACCTGACACGCGACGCGCGATGATGAGCGGCAGATGACCGACGCGACTTACCTGCCCCCCGCGGCCAACGTCTCCCTCGCGGCCGACCCCCTCCCGCAGCCCACGCCGGAACAGCGCCTGATCATCGAGGCGCCGGACGGCCCGATAGTCGTGCTCGCCGGCGCCGGCACCGGCAAGACGCGGGTGATCGTCGAGCGTGTTCGCTGGCTGCTCGAGACGAAGAGCGAGACGAGGGTGCGCGGCGAGGGGACCGGTGCCCGCGCGGAGTACATCCCGGCGGAGCCCGCGCCGGGCCACGACAATCCCTTCGCCGGCCCGCTGGTGCCGGAGCAGCTCCTCGTCCTGACCTACAACGTCAAGGCCGCGGCGGAGCTGGCCGAGCGGCTTGACCAGACGCCGGGGATCGGTCCGGCGGTCCGGGCGCGGATGACCGTCAAGAACTTCCACGGGTTCTGCCACCGGGTCCTCGTCGAGCAGGCGGCGGAGGCCGAGCTGCCAGTGGCGCCGGACGTGCTTGACGGCCCGGGCCAGCTGCTGCTGCTCCGCGATCTGCGGCCGGGGCTGGACCTCCTCTACCACAACGACTACGGGCTCGCGGGCCTCGTGGACTTCATCAACCGGGCGAAGGACGAGCTCGTCTCGCCCGACGACTTCGATGCGTTCGTGGCGCACGAGCGGGCGGCGTTCGAGGCGGCCTACGGCAGCTACCAGGCGGCCTTGGACCGGCTCCGCGCGGCGGGCAATCTGGCGCCCCTGCGCGAGGTTGCCGGCGACTACCGCAGGGTCCGGAGCGGCGATCGTCTCGAGGGGCTCGGGAGGGTGGCCAGGGCGTACGACCCGGAGGCCCCTGCCAGGGCTGCTGACCGGGCGGCGCGGCGCGCGGTCCGGGGCGACGGCAGCGCGCCGAACATCAGGCACTTCTCTGAGCCCGATCAGGCGCGGGTCCACGAGCTGGCGGCCGGCTACGAGCAGGACGGAGCCGCCCTCGAGATCCTCCGCCAGCACGAGCTCGCCGCCGTCTACCGCGCCTACCAGGCGGCGCTCGCTGAGCGGGGCGCCCTCGACTTCGGGGAGCAGATCGCGCTCGTCATCCGCCTGTTCCAGGCCAAGCCGAACGTGCTCCGGCGCTGGCAGCGCCAGTACCGCTACATCCTCGTGGACGAGTTCCAGGATGCCAACGCGGCCCAGATCGAGCTGATCGAGCTGCTCGGCCGCACCCCGGACCGCCCCGACAACGTGATGGTGGTGGGCGACGACGACCAGTCGATCTACCGCTTCCGGGGCGCCACGGTCGACGCGTTCGGCGACTTCCGGGACCGGTTCTCAAGGGCTCCGGCCCACGACCCCAGAGCGGTCCCCTCGGGCCCGCCGCCTGTCTGGCACGTCACCCAGAACTTCCGCTCGGGCCGCCACGTCCTCGACGGCGCCAACAGCCTCATCACACGGAACCTCGCGCGGCTGGACCCCGGCAAGCGGCTCCGGACCGAGAAGCCCGTGGGGCAGCCCGTGGAGCTGATCGTGTGCAATGGCGCCGAGGACGAGGCCGTCGCCATCGTGGACCGGATCCGGGAGCTGGCCGGCCCGCAGCCCGGTGGCGCACCCGGCGCGCGTCCGAGGTGGAACAGCGTCGCGGTCCTGTACCGCAAGCACCGCCACCGCGACCTCATCGCGCGGCGCCTCACCGACGAGGACATCCCGTTCACCGTCGTCGGCGGCGTGTCGCTGTTCGAGGCGCCCGAGATCCGGGACGTCGAGGAGGGCCTGCGCGCCATCGCGGATCCCCTCAACGACGCCGCCCTGGTGCGGATGATGACCGCCGGGCCGTGGCGGCTCGACGCGGTCGAGATCCTCCAGGTCACGCGCGACGCGTCATTCGACCGGGCCCGGATCATCACCGCCGTGCGCCGCATCGTGGGCACCGGCATCGTCCGCGAGGACGCCGCGCCCGTTGAGGCGGAGCAGGAGGGCGGGCGCGCTGCACCCCAATCGCGCACGATCGGCGTCGCGACCCGGGCGAAGCTGCGCCAGCTGCTCGACGTCCTCGAGGAGCTCGGGCCGCTGACGTGGCGCGAGGGTCCGTTCACCGTTCTGACGCGGTTCCTGGAGCGGACCGGCGTCATCCTCGACCTGCTCGCCGTCGGCACGACCGAGTCGAAGCGGAGCGTCGTCAACATCGGCAGCCTCATGCGGTTCGCGTCGGACTGGCAGGCCGACCGGCCGACCCGCGCGCTGGGCGACTTCCTCGGCTACCTCGACGCCTACAAGGGCGCGGCCGGCGAGCTGCCCACCAGCGTGGAGCTGACCGAGGATGTCGAGGGTGTCCGGCTGATGACCCTGTACCAGGCGAAGGGGCTCGAGTTCCCGATCGTCGTGGTGCCTGAGCTGCTCGAGGGCGAGTGGCCGGTGCAGGACCGCGGGCAGGGGTGGTTCCCGGTGGAGCTGCTCCGGGGCCGGCCGCCGGCGGGCGACACCCACATCGAGGAGGAGCGTCGGCTGCTGTACGTGGCGATGACGCGGGCACGGGAGCACCTGGTGCTGACCACGTACGGTGCCGGACAGGAGAAGGAGGCGTCGCGGTTCGTGTCCGAGCTGCGCGAGGCGGACGGTCCCCACCTGCGGGTGCAGGACCGGACGCGAGCCGGGGCAGGGGAGGCCGGGGCGAGGGAGGCCGACGCGGACACCAACGACGACACCACCGGTGCTGTCGCGACGGTGGTCACCCTGGCCATCGGCCGGCGCGTGCTGCCCATCCCCACCACCCAGGAGCGGCGCCTTGCCCTGCGCCTCCGGGCCGCCGAGCTGGTGTCGCTGATCGAGGCCGCCGACCCCGGGGCGCCCGAGACCGCCGCCGCCCGGGCCGACCTCGAGCGGCGCCTCGCGGACATCGGCCGCAGCGCTGCCGCCCGGGCCGATGCGGCACGCGACCAGGGGCTGGACCCGATCACCCTTCGCACGGTCGCGCTCGACTCGGCCGATGGAGCCAACCTGCTGCAGGTCGCGCCGCTGCCGCCGCGCTTCTCGTATACCTCGCTCTCGACATACGAGGACTGCCCCGCCAAGTTCGCCTTCGGCTACGTGTTCCGCATCCCGCCGCCGGATCGGCCGGCCGCGCCCCTCGCGTTCGGCTCCACCGCGCACGCCGCCTTCGAGGCGTTCACCCGCGAGCGCCGCGAGCGCATCGCCCGGGGCGAGCCCGCGCCCACCCGCGAGGACCTCGAGCGCATCTTCCGGAGCCACTGGCAGCCCGTCCAGTACGGCGACGCGACCACCGCCGCCAG
>JAKAMV010000547.1 GCA_021812735.1 Chloroflexota bacterium
TCGATTCCTTCTCGGTTGCGCCCGGTCTCCGCATCGTTCTGTCGGGCACCTTCCCGGATGCCCGGTACGCCTCGCTCCAGGTCTACGACCGGGTCGGCGCCCCGTTCACCCGTAACGGCGTGGGGTCCACGCTGACGGACTACCAGATCTCCCCGGACCCGGGCAGCATCAACCCCTGGCAGCAGCCGGCCGCCCCCGGCGGACACTTCACGGTGACGCTGCGCGAGGACGTCACGCCGGGCCAGGTGAACACGATCCCGCTCGCGCCGGCGGGGACGAGCAGCGGGCGGGGCATCCTCGTGTACCGCGTGTACCTCCCGGCCGGGGGTGACATCTCGAAGGTCCCGCTGCCCTCGTTGACGCTGCAGCAGGGGAGCCGCTCGGAGTCGCTCGCGCCGTGCACGAGCTTCTACTCCCCCCTGACCGCCCCACGGTCGGCTGCCTCCCCCGCGCCAACACCAACCGCGACGCCAACACCGAGCCCTTCCGCTACGCAGCGAGTGGGGCAGCTCCAGTTCTTCAAGGCGAGCATCGACACGCTCGCGCCGAACGTCGACACGCCCTATGTCCTGTCCTACCTCACGCCCCCGGGCCCAGGCGACGTGGTCGTGATCCGGGCCAGGGCACCGACGCACGCGACGGGCGACCATCCGTCGCCCTGGCCCGCCGCCAACGAGGACGTCCGCTACTGGTCCCTGTGCATGGCGCTCGCGACCGGCGTGGTGCCGACGGTGATGAACCTGACGCCTTCGGGCGGCATCGACACCGGGTGTCGCGCCGACGACCAGGTGAAGCTCGACGCGGCCGGCGACTACGCCTTCGTGCTCGGAACCGAGGCGCAGCGCGCCACGATCGAGCGCGTCGCAGACACCACGTTCCTTCCCTTCTCTACGGCGCAGCCGGCCACCACCCACCTCCTCATGTTCCGCTTCATGCTGGTGAACCCCAGCTTCGTGTACTCACCCGCGCGCGCGGCCCAGGGCAACGACCCGGCGGCCACCGCAGCGGTCATGGGTCCCTACTACCCGCGTGCCACGGTCTGCCCCCTGAGCACGCTGGTCGGAGAAGGAGTTGCGGGGTGTTTCAAGTGACCGGAGTCCCGGCGGTCCTCCTGGTGGCGCGGCGCGAGGTGCTGATCCGGCTGCGCTCCCGGGTCTTCATCGGCGGGACGGTCGTGATGGTCGCCCTCGTGGCAGTCGGCATCGTCGGGTACTCGCTCGTCGGCGGTCGGACCGCCACGGCCCTGCGTGTCGGGTTCACCGGCGGATCGCTGGCGCTCGAGCAGGACTTCAACGCCTCGCTGACCGCGCTGGGACAGCCGGTCACGATCAGCACCGTGAGCGACGAGGCCGCGGGCCGGGCTCAGGTGTCCGCCGGCACGCTCGACGTCCTGGTGACCGGGCCCGCGACCTCGCCGAGCGTCGTGGTGAAGCAGTCCGCGTCCGCGGTCGTGCAGGCCGCGCTCGAGCGGGCCGTGCTGTCCGCCCGCTTCACGGGGCTCGGCATCCCCCCCGGCGTCCTGGAGACAGTGACGAGCGGGCTGCAGGTCCCAGTCGACGCCCTCCAGCCAAAGAACCCCGGGCTGACGCAGGACCGGGTGGTCGGGCTGGGCGTCGCCATTCTGCTGTTCATCACACTCGGCCTGTACGGGAGCCAGGTGGCGCAGGGCGTGGTCGAGGAGAAGGCAACCCGGATCATGGAGATCATGCTTGCCACCGTGCCGCCGAACCGGCTGCTGGCGGGCAAGGTCGTCGGGATCGGGCTGATCGCCCTGCTGCAGCTCGGGATCGTCGCTACCGCGGCGCTGGCCGCGGTCAGCACCACCCACGTGCTGACCACCCCGGCCCTCGGAGCGGTCGCAGTCCTCGGGTACTTCCTCTGGTTCCTGCTCGGCTTCCTGCTCTTCGCGACGGGCTACGCGACCATGGCCTCGCTCGTCTCGCGGCCGGAGGAGGTCCAGAGCGCCGTCACCCCTGTCGCGGTGTTCCAGATCGGCTCGTACCTGCTCGCCTACCTCGCCCTGGCCAACCCTTCGAGCCCCATCGTCGAGGTCGCCTCCGTCCTGCCGCCGTTCGCGCCGATCCTCATGCCCGTGCGTACCACCGGCGGCGACTTACCCGCCTGGCAGATCGGCCTCGCACTGGCGCTGACGGTGGCGGCGATCGTCGGGCTCATCTGGCTGGCCGGTCGCGTCTACGCCAACTCGGCCATGCGCATCGGGTCTCGAGTGCGGTTCATCGAGGCCTTCCGTGGGTAGTGCTCGCAGCAAGGCTCAGCTCGTTCCGGCCGATGGGGCCGCAGAGATCGGAGGAACCAGATGCCGTCTCGTGTGAGGGCTCATCCATTCCTGACCCTGCTTGCGGCGGTGTCCGCGGTCCTCATCCTGATCGGGCGAGTGAACCGTGAGATCTGGTGGGGCAACTGGGTGTTCATCGCCGGGATCGCGGTGCTCGTGGTCGCAGGCGTCCTGTTCCTTATCTCAAGGCGCTGAGCGGAACGCCCCGTTCGAACCCGTGACGGAGCCGTGCCGCGTGCCACTGTTCCGCGACGTCACCCGGGGAGGGGCAGCCGTGATCCCGCCTCCGCCCAACGTGACCACCTTGACCGGCGACGGCCCCGTCCGCCGTGCCTGGTCACCTGCTCTCCCCTGGCCCGTGCTCGCCGTGGCCGGCCTCATGGTCGCCCTGCTGCTGGCCGTATCGGGCGCCTACGGATTCCACGGCGACGAGATGTACTACGTCGTGGCCGGCCAGCATCCGGCCCTCGGGTACGTGGACCAGCCGCCTCTCACGCCGCTGCTCTCGGCTGCATCGGTGGCCTTGCTCGGCGTCTCGCCGACGGCCGTCCGGATCCTCCCCGCCCTCGAGATGGGCCTGATCGTGGTCCTCGTCGCGCTCATCGCGCGGGATCTCGGGGGGGCGCGACGGGCGCAGGTTCTTGCCGCGATCACGGCCGCGTTGTCGGGCTACCTCGGGGCGGGGCATCTCGACACCACCACCGAGCCCGACCTGCTCGCCTGGGCGATCGTCCTGTGGCTCCTCGTGAAGCTGCTCGCAGGCGGCGACCGGCGCCTCTGGCTCGCGCTCGGCGTGACGACCGGCATCGGGCTCGAGAACAAGGACACACTCCTGTTCCTCGGCGCGGGGCTCGTCGTGGGTCTCGCGCTGGCCCGGCGCTGGGACGTGGTGCGCTCGCCGTGGGCGTGGGCCGCACTCGGGATCGCCGTCCTCCTGTGGCTGCCGAACCTCGCCTGGCAGGCCGCGAACGGGTGGCCGCAGATCAGCATGGCCCGCGCGATCGCCGGGTACGCGGCCGACAACCGGGCCCAGGTCGTGCCGCTGCTCTGGCTCTTCACCGGGCCGCTCCTCTTCCCGATCAGCGCAGCCGGCCTGCTCTGGGTGCTCGTCGCGAAGGTCGCGGCACCCTGGCGCGCGATCGGGTTCGCCGCGCTGGTCGCCCTCGGCATCGTCCTCATCAGCGGAGGCAAGGCCTATTACGCGATCGGCAGCGCGCCCGTGTTCATGGCGGCCGGCGCGATCCTCGTCGATCGCTGGCTCGCGCGAGGGCACGTCCGCATCAAGGCCACCAGCTTCGCGGTAGCGGCCGCACTCTCGGCGGCAGTGATCGGGCTGCTGACACTGCCGGTCCTCCCGATCGCGACGTACGCGACGTCAGGGCTGCCGGCGGCCGTCCCCGACACGGCCAACCAGGTCGGCTGGCCCCAGTACGTCGCGACCGTGGAGACCGTCGTTGCCGCCCTGCCCGCGCCGGAGCGTGCTCGCGCGGTGATCGTCACCAACGACTACAGCGAGGCAAGCCCGCTCGTCCTGCTCGGCTCGGGCCTGCCCCCCGTCTACTCGGGGCACAACGCGTACTGGGATTGGGGGCCGCCGCCGCCCGATCGGACGGTCGTGGTGCACGTCGGAGACTGGAGGCCGGCCGACTGGAGCGCGTTCTTCATCGGGTGCCAGGTGGTCGCCCACGTGGACAACGGGCTCGGGGTCCAGAACTCGATGCAGGGCGAAGCCATCTGGGTGTGTACCGGGCTGCGGCACCCATGGTCGGCGATGTGGCCGGAGCTGCGTACGATCAGCTAGAAGCGCGGCGCGCGCGCTGCGGCTGGTGGTCGGGGCGGCGGGATTCGAACCCGCAACCTCGTGCTCCCAAAGCACGTGCGCTACCGTTGCGCCACACCCCGACGGTGCCTGGCGCACCGAATGTTACTCGGGCGATGTGCCGTCCGGCGTTTCCCGGTGAGGTACCGACCGGGCCGGCACGCGCCGAGGGTCGTCCCGACCGGGCACCAGCCCACCTGGAACTACCCGCCCACCAGGAACGCGACACCGGCCACCACCAGCACTCCCTCGATGATCACCACGAAGGCGCGCTCGGGCAGCCGGTCCACGATGCGCTTGCCGAGCGCGGAACCCGCGATCATCAGCGGGCCCATGGCCACGCCGATGGCCACCGACCGCGCCGAGAGGATCGAGGCCTGGCCGTAGGCGACCAGCTTGGTCACGTGCATGACCACGGTGCAGAGGGCCTCGGTCCCGATGTAGGCGCCCTTCACCAGGCCGAAGGCCAGGAAGAACGGCGCCATCAGCGGCCCCACGCTGCCGAGCAGCGCCGAGAGGAAGCTGAAGAGCCCGCCGATCAGGACGAACCCGCGCAGCGGAGGCCGCCGGGGCGGGCCGGGGCGGACGTGCCGCCAGGCGACCGTGAGGAGCAGGAACAGGCCGAGCAGGCGCGTGAGGGGCGATAGCGGCGCGGAGGCGAACAGCAGCCCGCCGACGAAGGCGAGCGGCACTGCGCCGAGCGCGAACCAGCCGACGACCGGCAGCTGCAGCTCGTGCCGGTTGAACCAGACGCGGCTTCCGTTCCCGATCAGCTGGGCCACCGTCAGGATCGGGATGGCATCGCGCACGCCGAAGGACGCCACCAGGACCGGCAGGAGCACGGCGGCTCCCCCGAAGCCTGCCACCGCCGCGAGCGTGGCCGCCACGAATGCTGCGCCGGCCACCAGCACCAGTTCGGAGAGGTTCATCGGGCCGTGCCTGCCCGCCGGCCGTCAGTAGCCACGTGCCCGCAGGACGCGGCGCATGGCGCGCGCCGCGGCGGCACGGTGCGAGACGCGGTTCTTCTCCCGCGCCGAGTACAGTCCCACGGTCCGGCCGCCCGGCGGTTCCCATGCCGGCTCGAAGATCGGGTCGTACCCGAACCCGCCGCTGCCCCGCGGCTCGGTCGCGATGCGGCCCTCGAAGGTTCCGCGGCGGATCACGACGGCCGGTGCGTCCGACCCACCCGCCGTGCCGGACCCGCCCGACGGACGGCCCGGCTCCACCAGCGCGAGCACGCACCGGTAGCGGGCGCCGCGCCGCGCCGGCGGCAGCCCGCGCAGCTCGCGCAGCAGCTTCTCGTTGTTCTCCTCGTCGGTCGCACGTTCGCCGGCGTAGCGGCGCGTGCGCACCCCGGGGCCGCCCCCGAGCGCGTCGACCTCGATCCCCGAATCGTCGGCCAGCGTGGGCAGCCGGGTGCGCTCCGCGTAGTAGCGCGCCTTGAAGACCGCGTTCGAGTCGAACGTGTCGCCGTCCTCCGGCGCCTCCTCCTCCACGCCGACGTCGTCCAGCGAGACCAGGCGGGTGTCGGGCAGGTGCAGCAGCTCTCGCAGCTCGGCCAGCTTGTGGGCCGAGCGGGTTGCGACGACCAGGGTGCGCACGGGTTTCAGCGGCCGGGCAGCCCGAGCGTCTCCGCCTGGGCCGCGAAGAGGGCGCGCAGGCCGTCGTCCGCGAGCGCCAGCAGCGTCGCCATCGAGGCCCGGTCGAACGGCTTTCCCTCGGCGGTCCCCTGCACCTCGACGTAGGTCCCCGCGTCGGTGCCGACGACGTTGAAGTCCACCTCGGCGTGCGAGTCCTCCTCGTAGTCGAGGTCGAGCACCGGGCGCCCCTCCACGACCCCGACGCTGACCGCGGCGACCCGCCCGCTGAGCGCGCCCTCCAGCCCCCGGCTGCGGAGTGCCAGCACCAGCGCCACGTATCCCCCCGTGATCGACGCGGTGCGCGTGCCCCCGTCCGCCTGCAGCACGTCGCAGTCGATCGCCACCGAGCGCTCGCCGAGTTTCGCGAGGTCGACCACGCCCCGCAGCGAGCGGCCGATCAGCCGCTGGATCTCCTGGGTGCGCCCGCCCTGGCGACCCTTCACCGCCTCGCGCGGCGTCCGCTCGGAGGTTGCGCGGGGGAGCATCGAGTACTCGGCGGTGACCCAGCCGAGGCCCTTGCCCCGAAGGTGCGGCGCAGTCCGGTCCTCCATCGTCGCCGCGCACACCACGTGGGTGTCGCCGACGCGGATGAGGCACGATCCCTCGGCCCACTTCTGCACGCCCAGCTGCAGGGTCACCTGACGCAGCTGGCCGGGCAGCCGGCCGTCGTGTCGATACGGCGCGCCGCCGATGCTCATGCGTGCTCCTCCCCGGTTCCGGTCGTGCGCTCCACGGCCTTGGCTCTGTCCCAGAGTTCGTCGAGCTCTTCGAAGGTCATCGTATCGAGGGCGCGGCCGCGCTCCTCCGCGAACCGCTCGACGAGCGCGAAGCGGCGCGCGAACTTGGCGTTGCCCGCGCGGAGGGCGGACTCGGCGTCGACGCCGAGCTTGCGCCCCAGGTTCACCAGGACCAGCAGCAGGTCCCCGAACTCCTCGGCGCGTTCGGCGTCCGTCTGCGCCTCGAGCAGCTCCACGGCCTCTTCCTCGAGCTTCTCGATGACGCCCTCGACGTCGGGCCAGTCGTAGCCGAGCGCCGACGCGCGGCCCTGCATCTCCTGGGAGTACGCGAGGGCCGGCAGCGAGCGGGCGAGCCCGGCGAACGCGGCGGGAAGTGCCGGCACGGCGCCCGGCGCCCCGTCACCCGGCCCGCTGCCGCGCGCGGCACGCTCGGCCGCCTTGATGCGTTCCCAGTTCTGGATCACGTCCCCGGCGGTGGCGGCCTGCGCGTCGGCGAACACGTGGGGGTGGCGCCGCACGATCTTGGCCCCGATGTGCCGGTAGACGTCGTCGAGGTCGAAG
>JAKAMV010000548.1 GCA_021812735.1 Chloroflexota bacterium
GCTTCGTGCGCATGCTGATCGCGCAGCGCGTCACGGTCACCCGGCCCTCCGCGGCGCTCGTGGTGCTGGCGGCCCGCGTCGACGGCGAACTGCGGGCGCTGCTCGACTGGCGCGGCGCGCTGGCGCTCGGCCTCGGCCTCGGCGTGGTCGCGGCCGTCTCGAAGGCCCTGCGCCGGGCCCGCTGACGCCCGGCCGGGAGCGGGGGGACGGCGGGGTCGCCGGTATACTGCTGCGGGTCGCGGGACCGGCCGCGAGTCGGCTGCGCCCCTCGCAGCGGCGAGCGTCGGCTGCGCGAGGCCCACACCACGCAGGAGCACGCCCGCCTTGATCGACCCGACCGCCCGGATCCACCCGACTGCCGACCTGGAGGCAGACGTGACGGTCGGCCCGCGGAGCAGCATCTGGCATCGCGCGCAGGTGAGGATCGGGGCCACGATCGGCGCCGAGTGCATCATCGGCCGGGACGCGTTCATCGACGAGGGCGTCACCCTTGGCGACCGCGTCAAGGTCCAGAACCTCGCGCTCGTCTACCACGGCGTCACCGTGGAGGACGGCGTGTTCATCGGGCCCAACGCGATCCTCACCAACGACCGCTACCCGCGGGCGATCACCGCCGACGGCGCGCTCGCCCGCGCGGACGACTGGACCGTCTCGCCGATCACCTTGCGCACTGGCTGCTCGATCGGCGCCGGGGCGGTCGTGGTGGCGGGCGTCGACGTGGGCCGGTTCGCCACCGTCGGGGCAGGGTCGGTCGTGACGCGCACCGTGCCCGACCATGCGCTCGTCGCGGGCAGCCCTGCCCGCCGCATCGGCTGGGTGTGCGGCTGCGGCCAGCGGCTCGTCGACACCGCCGGCGAGACGGTCCGCGGCGACCACGAGGGCGCGGCCGCATGCCCGCGCTGCCGGTCCACCTACACCATCACGGGCGACGCCTGCGCCGCCGGCTGAGGGGAACCCACGCATGATCCCGATCTCCAAGCCCGACATCGGCCCCGCCGAGGAGGCGGCCGTCCTCGAGGTGCTGCGCTCCGGCATGCTCGCCATGGGCGCCAAGACCAAGGCGTTCGAGCAGGCGTGGGCCGACTACTGTGGCGTGAAGCACGCGATCCTGATGGCGAACGGGACCGTGGCCCAGGAGGCCGTGCTCCACGGCGTCGGGGTGGGCGAGGGCGACGAGGTCATCACTGTCTCGTTCTCCTTCAACGCGACGGTCTCGGTCATCCTCCGCGCCGGGGCACGTCCCGTCTTCGTGGACATCCGCGAGGACGACTTCTGCATGAACCCCGATCAGGTGGAGGCGGCGATCACGCCCCGCACCAAGGCGATCATGCCCGTCCACCTGTACGGCCTGATGGCCGACATGGCCCCGCTCGAGGAGATCGCGCGGCGGCACAACCTGGTGATCATCGAGGACGCGGCCCAGGCACACGGCGCGGCCTACCGCGGCCGCAAGGCGGGCCAGTTCGGGCCCACGATGTTCAGCCTGTATGCCACGAAGAACCTCATGACCGGCGAGGGCGGCTTCGCCACCACCGACGACGACGAGGTGGCCGACCGCATCCGGCTGCTCCGCAACCACGGCATGCGCGTGCGCTACTACCACGAGAGCCTGGGCACCAACTACAAGCCCGGCGATATCGCGGCGGCGATCGGGCTCGCGCAGCTGACTCGACTCGACGAGCGGACCGAGCAGCGGCGCCAGAACGCCGCGTTCCTCACCTCGGAGCTCGCGGCCGACTACCTGACGCCGTCGGTCCCCGAGGGCCGCGACCACGTCTGGCACCAGTACGTCATGCGGTTCCCGGGCGAGCGCCAGCAGGTCATCGACGGCCTCACCGAGCGCGGTGTGGGCACGCTCATCTACTACCCGGTGCCCATCCACAAGCAGGCGTACCTGCAGTCCTTCGTGCCGGGCGCCGCGGAGCTGGACCTGCCGGTCACCAACCAGCTCTCGGACGAGGTGCTGGCGATCCCGGTCCACCCCAGGCTCTCGCAGGACGACCTCGCGACGATCGTGCGGTCGATCCGCGAGGTCGCCACCCCGGTGCGCCGATGAGCGACGCGCCGCGGCTGCGGGTCGGCCTGGTCGGCCTGGGGATGATGGGCCGCAACCACCTCCGGGTCGTCTCGAGCCACCCCGAGACCGTCCTCGCCGCCGTCGCGGACGTGGACGCGGCCGCGCTCGGGGCGGCGGCGGCGCAGACCGGCGCCGCCGGCTTCGCGGACCCGCTCGCGATGATCCGCGAGGCGGACATCGAGGCGGTGGTCATCGCCGCGCCGACCACGGCGCACGTGCCGCTGGCACTGGCCGCGATCGAGCGGGGGCTGCCGGTCCTGGTGGAGAAGCCGCTCGCCGCCACCCACGCCGAGGCGCTCGAGATCGTCGCCGCCGGCAGGGCGAGGGGCGTCCCCGTCCAGGTCGGCCACGTCGAGCGCTACAACCCCGCCGTGCTCAGGCTGGGCGAGCTGCTGCGAGCCGGCTGGCTGACCAACATCTACGCGATCGTGTCCCGCCGGGCCGGCCCGTTCCCCGCCCGCATCCGCGACGTCGGCGTGACCGTGGACCTGGCCACGCACGACGCGGACATGCTCAGCTGGGTCGCCCGCGAGCGGCCCGTCCGCGCGTACGCCGAGCTGGCGCAGCGCAAGCACGCCACGCACGAGGACCTGCTCTTCGGCCTGCTCCACTTCCCGTCGGGCGCCACCGGCATGCTCGACGTGAACTGGCTCACGCCAGCCAAGCGCCGACAACTGGTGGTGATCGGCGAGGAGGGCATGTTCGAGCTCGACTACCTGACCCAGAAGCTCACGTTCACGAAGTCCGACCTCGCCAGCCAGCAGCTGATCGCCGGCTACGCCCCCACGTTCACCGGCGACGTGCTGGAGGTGGAGGTCGCCACCCACGAGCCGCTCAAGGCGCAGCTCGACGCGTTCGTCCGCGCCGCTCGAACCGGGGAGCGGCCGTACGTGGACGGCGAGGACGGCGCCTGGGCCGTCCGCATCGCGAATGCGCTGCTGGAGTCGGCCTCGACCGTCCGCCCGGTCGACCTGGCGGGGGAGGCCGCGCCGGCATGAGCCGCATCGTCACCCGCCCGTCCGTCGGCGCCTCCATGCTCGGCGGGTCGATCAAGGTTCCGCCCCAGCCGTGCACCCACGGGCCGGCGCGCGCGGTCTCGCCCTGGACGGGCGAGGAGGGGACCGCGGGCGCCGTCGCGGTGGTGGGCGCCGGCAAGATGGGCCTGCCGCTGGCCGCCCAGTTCGCCACCCACGGCTGGAACGTGATCGCGGTGGACGTGAACCCGGCGGTCGTGGACGCGGTGAACGCCGGGCGGTCGCACGTCGGCGAGGAGCCGGGGCTGGCCGAGGTCGTTGCCCGGGTGCACGCCGAGGGGCGCCTGCGGGCGACCGTCGACGCGGCCGCCGCCGCGCGCGACGCGGACGTCGTGGTGCTGATCGTGCCCGTGATGCTGGACGAGCAGCACCAGCCCGACTACCGGTACATGGATCCGGCGGTGGATTCGATCGCCCCGGGCGTCCACGCCGGCTCCACGGTCATCTTCGAGACCACGCTGCCGATCGGCGACACCCGCAAGCGCTTCGCGCCCCGCCTCGAGCAGGCGTCGGGCCTGGTCGCGGGCCGCGACTTCCATGTCGCGTTCTCGCCCGAGCGGCTGTTCAGCGGCGCCGTGCTGGCGAACCTGGCGGCCTACCCGAAGCTGGTCGGCGGGATCACGCCCGCCTCCACGGACCGCGCCGCCGCGTTCTACGCGTCGGTGCTCGACGCCGAGGTCGTCGCGATGTCCAGCTCCGAGGCCGCCGAGTTCAGCAAGCTGGCCGACACGACCTACCGCGACGTCAACATCGGCCTCGCCAACGAGTTCGCGCGCGTGGCCGACCTGCACGGCATCGACGTCACCGAGGTCATCGCGGCCGCCAACAGCCAGCCCTACAGCCACATCCACATGCCGGGGATCGGCGTCGGCGGGCACTGCATCCCGGTGTACCCGCACCTGCTGCTCTCCCGGGCGCCCGGGCTGCGGATCGTCGAGACGGCGCGCGAGGTGAACGACGGCCAGACCGGCGTGGCGCTGGACGAGATCGCCGATCGCCTCGGCGGCCTCGACGGCGTCCCGGTGCTCGTGCTGGGCATCACCTACCGCGAGGGCGTCAAGGAACTGGCCTACAGCCGCGCGATCCCGCTGATCCGCGACCTGGCCGCGTCGGGCGCCGACGTGGCCGCCCACGACCCGCTGATGACGCCCGCCGAGGTCGAGGCGCTGGGCGCCCGAGCCTGGACCTGGGGCACGCCTGGCCCGTTCCGGGCGCTGGTCACCCAGACGGCCGACCCGCAGTTCGCCTCGCTCGACCCCTCCTGGTTCCCCGAGCTGGCGGTGGTCTACGACGGGCGCAACAGCCTCCGGTCGCTCGCCCTGCCCGAGGGCGTCGCGTACCTGGGCGTCGGCGTCCAGGCCGGAACCCGCGTCCGCGCGGGCGGCTGACCGCCATCCGAGCCGGACGCGCCGCGGAGCCGCCCGTGCGAATCGTCAGCGTCGTCGGCACCCGACCGCAGCTGATCAAGGCGGCGGCGCTCGTCCCCGCCCTCCGCGCCCGCCACGAGGAGGTCTTCGTGGACACGGGCCAGCACTGGGACGAGGCGATGGCGGGCAGCTTCTTCGCCGAGCTGTCCCTGCCCCGGCCGGACTATGCGCTCGGCGTGGGCGGGGGCAGCCACGCGGAGCAGACCGCGCGGATGCTGCTGGCGCTGGAGCCCGTCCTGATCGGGGAGCGCCCGGACGCGGTGCTCGTGTACGGCGACACGAACTCGACGCTCGCGGGCGCCCTGGCAGCGGCCAAGCTCGGCATCCCCGTCGCCCACGTGGAGGCCGGGCTGCGCTCCTTCGACCGGCGGATGCCGGAGGAGCTCAACCGCGTCGTCGCCGACCACCTGTCGCGCTGGCTGTTCGCCCCCACGCCTACCGCCGTGGCGAACCTCGCGGCCGAGGGCGTGACCGCCGGCGTGGTCCAGGTGGGCGACCTGATGCGGGACCTGGCCAGCCGGGTCGGCCGCGAGGCGAGCGATCCCTCGGCGCTGCGGTCCGTCGCCGGCGCGCTCGGCCTGCCCCTGGTGCCGGGCGGCTATGCCTTCGCGACGGTGCACCGGGCGGAGAACCGCGCACCCGGCGCGATGCGCGCCTGGGCGGCGATCCTCGGCGACGCCGCCGCGGCCCGGACCGTGGTCCTCGCCCTCCACCCGGGCACGAGGGCGGCGCTCGACGACGCGGGGATCGCCCTCGACCCCCGCGTGCATGTCGTCCCGCCCCAGGGCTATCGCAGCGCCCTGACGCTCCAGCTCCACGCGGCGGCCGTGCTGACGGACTCGGGCGGTGTCCAGCGCGAGGCCGCCTGGCTCCGGACGCCCTGCCTGGTCCTGCGCGATCGGACCGAGTGGGTGGAGGCCGTCGACGAGTCCGGGGGGCGCATGGTGCTGGTTGGCCTGGACCGTGAGCGGGCCGCCCGCGAACTCGCGCGCCTGGCCCCCGCGGCCGAGGCCCCGCGGCTCGCCGCCGAGCGCGCCGTCGGCTTCGACCTTGCTCCCGCCGGCGCCGGCTCCGCCATCGCCGCAGCGCTCGCCGGGGAACCGTGAGGGCGGAGTCGGCGCGATGAGCCGCGTCGTGATGTTCGTCTACAACGACGTGCGGACCGACGCGCGCGTCCTGCGCGAGGCCGCCGCGCTGGCCGACGCCGGCCACAGCGTGACCATCATCGGCCGCCCCTCCAACCCCACCTCCAGAGTGGCCGACAGCGAGATACGGGGACAGGTGGAGATCCTGCGGGTGCCGATCCCGGGTGGATGGCGGATCCTGCTCGCGTTCATCCGCCACCCCTGGCGGCTTGCCCGCTGGGTGGCTCTCCGGATCCTGGGCGGGCTCAAGACGCTGCCCGGCGGGATCGGCGAGCTGCTGCTGGGCCTGGCGGTCGGGGTCGCGGCCGTCCCGTGGTCGGTGATCCGGCTGCCGTTCTTCGCGCTCGGCAGGGCGCTCGCCCGCCGCCCGCCGCCCGGCGGCTCGCTCCTCGACTGGCTGGTCCGGTGGCGCTGGGCCACGCTGGGCTGGGCCACGAGGGCGGCCGCTGCCGCAGGGCCGGCGGACGTCTACCACGGCCACGACCTGACCGGCCTCCCGGCGGCGGTCCGCGCCCGGGCGCTGAACGGCGGGGCCGTCGTCTACGACAGCCACGAGATCTTCCTCGAGTCGGGCACCAACGCCACCCGGCCGCGCTGGATCAAGCGCCTCTTCGCGCGGCTCGAGCGGCGCTGGGCATCGGAGGCGTCGGGGGTCGTCACGGTCAACGACGCGCTGGCGGGCGAGCTGCGCCGGCGTCTGGACGTCCGGGACGTCACCGTGGTCCACAACTGCCCGCCGCGCTGGACGCCGCCGGCGGAGCCGACGGACCACCTCAGGCCAGCGGCAGGTGTCCCCGCTGGAACCCTGTTGGCCCTGTACCACGGCGGCTTCTCCGCCCACCGCGGGCTCGAGCAGCTTGCCGACGCCATCCTCATGCCGGGCATGGAGGGCGTCCACGCCGCGTACCTGGGCTACGGCTCGATGCGCGCCGAGCTCGACCGGATGGCGGCCGACCCTCGGTACGGCGGCCGGCTCCACGTTCTCGACGCCGTCCCCCCCGAGCAGCTCGTGGACTGGGTGTCCGGCGCCGACGTCGACGTGATGGCCCTCCAGCCGAGCACGCTGAACCACTACCTCTCCACGCCCAACAAGCTGTTCGAGTCCCTGGCGGCCGGCGTTCCGGTGGTCGCGTCCGATTTCCCCGACCTGCACCGCGTGGTGGTCGACCATCCTGGCGGCCCGCTCGGAGAGGTCTGCGATCCGGCTGACGCCGCCTCGATCGCGGCCGCGATCCGGCGGGTGCTCGACGCGCCCGACGACGAGCGCCGCGCCCTCCGGGCCCGGTGCCTCGCCGCCGCGCACGACCGGTGGAACTGGGAGCACTAGTCGGAGGCCCTCGTGGCGCTCTACGGGCGGTTGTCCGC
>JAKAMV010000549.1 GCA_021812735.1 Chloroflexota bacterium
TCGGGGCCTCGACGATGTGGAGCAGCTTGCGGTCGTGCGCCGGCCGCTCGTCGACGGCCGCCTTCATGGCCGCGACGGCCTGCGTGTGCTCGCGGCCGAGGTACAGCTCCACGCGGTCGGCACCCAGTGTTCGGGCGGCGAGGACCGCTCCGTCGATCACGAGGTGGGGCCGGTGGGCCATGAGGACGCGGTCCTTTGCGCTCTCAGGCTCGCCCTCGGCGCCATTCGCCACGATCACGGGTGCCGCGCCACCCTGCTGCTCGAGGACGGAGCGCCACTTCCGGCCCACCGGGAACCCCGCGCCGCCGCGACCGAGCAGCCCCGTGGCCTCCAGCGCGGAGACCATCTGGTCGGGGGCCAGGTGGGGGAGGCCCCCCAGCCGGGCGTGATGGCGCGCCAACGGCTCGGCGAAGCCCTCGAGCGGCGGGCCGGCGAGGAGGCGTTCTGTTGACTGCATCAGGCTGGGCATGTCCCGTGTGGATGATGGTCGGCGCGATCGGGTGCCGGTGTCTCCATCGTGCCGGGCGGGTCTTCAGGTCGGCTGAGACCGGGATGAGACGGCTCACATGGGCGGCCGCGACGGCACGCCGCCCGAGCCCCTCGTGCGTTGTCCCTCTAGAGGTGGGTTGCGAGGGCGGGGTTTCAGCCCGGCCACCCGGCGGGGCCCTGTCATGGTTTCGCAAAGAACGCGGCGCACGCTCATGACAACAGACCCGCCGGGTTGGCGGGTCGCCAGGAGCGTTCTCATGACCGACCTTCCGCAGCCGCTCGAGGCGGGCCCCGTCCCCGAGTCGGAGTCCCTTCCGCTCATCAACACGATCACCCCGATCACCCCCGACGGTCCCATCGGTCCCGCCTTCGCGCCCGGCCCGAGTCCAGCTCCCGCGCGGCGCCGGCGGCCCCGAGCCACAGGCACGATCGTCACCGCGGTCCTGGCCGCGGTGGTCGCCTCCACGACGACGCTCGCCGTGGCAGGCCTGTCGGGCACGGGCGGCGTGAACGGGGCGCTCACGGGCGGCGCCGGATCGCCGGGGACCGCCACGGCCGTGACGGTCGCAACCTCGTCTGACCTGACGTCGATCGTCGCCACGGCCGAGAAGTCGGTCGTCACCGTCGACACCCAGTCCACCATCAACTTCGGCCGCTTCGGCGGCGTCCAGGCCAGCGGTGTCGGATCGGGCGTGATCGTCTCGTCGAACGGGTACATCGTCACCGCGGAGCACGTCGTTGAGGGTGCCTCCAGCGTGACGGTCACCACCGCGGCCGGCAAGACGTACGACGCGACCGTGGTCGGCACCTCGCCCACCGCCGACGTGGCGCTCATCAAGATCAACGCCACCGGGCTGACCGCGGCCCCGATCGCCAGCTCGGCCGTCGAGGTGGGCCAGGTGGTGCTCGCCATCGGCGACCCGCTCGGCCAGTACGCAGGCTCGGTGACGCTGGGCATCGTGTCGGGCACCGACCGGACGATCCAGGTCGCCGATCAGGCCACCGGCGCGCAGATCACGAGGACCCATCTCATCCAGACCGACGCCGCCCTCAACGAGGGCAACAGCGGCGGCCCGATCCTCACCACCAACGGCGAGGTGGTGGGCATCGCGACGGCGACGGCCACGTCGGCCCAGGGCCTGGGCTTCGCGACCCCGATCTCCGCCGCCGCGTCGCTGCTCGCGAAGGTGGGGCTGCGGGCGACCGCCTGAGCGATGTCCACAGCGCGGGCGCGGCGCACCGGCCACGACCCGCGCTGTGGCGGCGCCCCCAAGGCAGCCCCGCCTAGAACAGGTCCAGCAGCTGGGCGAACCGGCCGACGTGGGCCACGCCATCGTCGCCCGGGTCCACCTCGGCGAGCTCGAGTCGCCAGGTTCGCGCGTGGCTGACGAGGACCGCCCGGAACCCGGCCGCCCGGGCGGGGACGATGTCTGAGCGGGGCGAGTTGCCGATCATCACCGTGGCCGTCGGGTCGAGGGACCACCGGGCGGTCAGCCCGCGGTAGGTCTCGGGCACCTTGTGCTCGACGACGGCAATGTGGGCGAACCGGTCCCGCAGGCCCGATGCGTCGATCTTGGCCCACTGCTCCGCTGGGTCGCCGCGCGTCACCAGGCCCAGCGTGTGGCGAGACCGCAGCGCATCGAGCGTGTCGACGACATCGGGGAACGGCGTCACGACGCCGCGGGGCATGCCGGCCACGATCGCCTCGATCCTCGGCAGTGCGGCCGCGAGTTCGGCCCGGGGGAGGATGAGCTCGGCCGCTAGCCGGAGGTGGGTGCCGAACGCGGTTGTGCCCACGCCGCCGGCGATGAAGTTCGCCTCCTCGATCCGGTCGAGCTCCTCGCGGGCGGCCTCCGGCGTCCAGGCGCCGTTGAGGACCACCCCGAGCCACGCCTCGATGGCGCGCTCGAAGTGGATGTTGTTGTCCCAGAGGGTGTCGTCCGCGTCGAAGAGCAGAGTCAGGCGGTCGGGCATGGCACTCGGAGTATCGGGGATCGGTCGAACGGGTCGGGCTGCCGAAGATTCCTAGGTCCGGTGGCCTAGCGCATCACAACAGTGGCACAGAATCTGACAATCACCTACGATATCTAGGCTCGACTCAACACTGACCTAAGAAACTGTGACCCGACCCATGCTCCCGAACCGCCTCGCTGTCCTGGGGGCGCCACTACGCCCATGGGTCGCCTTCGGCGCGCGGGGGAACCGTCCGTACCAGGTCATCTCCGTCTCGCAGGCAGTCCTGTCCGCGTTCGCGACCGACTCGCTGTTCGTGCCGTTCCTGCTGGTGCTCGGAGCGAACCCGGCGCTGGTCATGCTGGTCGGCATGCTGCCGGTCCTCGGCTCGGCCGCACAGGCGCTGATGCCCGAGGCGCTCCGCCGCACCGGCGGCAACCTGAGGGGGATCGCGCTCGCCCTGACGGCGCTCGGCGAGACGCGCGGGATCTGGTTCGCGGCCGTTGCGACGGCCGTCGCGCTTCACGCGATCCCGGACGGGGCGGCCATCGCCCTCGTCGCCGCCATCGTCCTGATCGCCAACTCCGGAGCCCTCGTCGCGGAGGCGACGCTGTTCTCGTGGCTCGCCATCGTGCTGCCGGACGCTGAGCGCCGGATCGTCACGCCCAAGATGATGGGGGTGACGGCGGGTGCCTCGGCGGTCATCCTGCTGCCCGCCGGCGTGGCGCTTGGCGCCCTCGCGCCGGCCTCGGCCAGCTGGCTCTACGCGGCATTGTTCGCTGCGTCGTTCCTCGCCTCCCTGCCCCTGCTGCGGACGGTGGCGCGCCTGCCGCACCCGGGCCGCGTGACCATCCCCCGGGTGGCCGCGGCGCCGGCGCCGACGCCTGCGCTCCAGTCGTTCCTGCGCGGGTCGGCGTGGAATGCGGCCGGGATCGGGCTCACGCCGTACTTTGGCGTGTTCGCGGTGGCGGTGCTCGGCATGTCGCCAGGCTTTGCGGTTGTGCTATCCGGCGTGTGGGCGCTGGCCTCGCTCCTGACGGGCGCCGTGGTCGGCGCCGTGCTGTCGCAGGTCTCCTCGGCCCGGCTCCTGAAGACCGCCTACGCGGTGCGCGGCGCGGGCATGGTGCTGTGCCTCGCCGCCTTCCCGGGCAACGGCGCGGCCGGCGCCGTGCTGCTGGCGGCGGTCACGGTCAGCGCCGTGGGCTATTCCGCGAGCGTGCTCGCCCAGACCGAGCGGCTGTTCCGCCTGACCGCGGGGCCGGCCCTCGTGGCGGCCCAAGCGACCATGACGGCCCGCAACGCGGCGGCGTTCACGGCCGGCGGGCTGCTGCTGTCGGGCGCCACGGTCCTGGGCGAGGGGATCGGCTTTCCCGCATGGGCGGGCATGTTCGTGGCCTCCGCCCTTCCCCGGTTCATCGCAGCCCGCGCGACGGATGCGCCCGCCTCGTGGAGGACCGCGCCCCCTGCGGCCGTTGCGGAGGCTGTCCCCGTCGCCGACGCCACCGTCCCGCTGCCGGTCCTGTCGGCGGGCTAGGTGTCGTTCCCGTTCACATCGTTGACAAAGCGAGAGCCCTCGTGCTCGGTTCGGGGTTGTCGAAGCTCCGAACCGAAGGAGGGCTCTCGTGCTCCATCGTACGGCCAAGCTCACCCCAGCTGGCCGGCAGCTGCTGATCCGCCGGATCCTCGTCGAGGGCTGGCCGCCCGCCACCGCGGCGGAGATGGTCGGCGTCAGCCGGGCGACTGCCTACAAGTGGCTGCGCCGGTACCGGACCGAGGGTCTGGCCCGAGCAAGGTCGTTGCGCGTGCAAGGATCCGGGATCAGGACTAGGATGGCGGCATGACCGCAGCCAATCCCCATGCCGACCGTGCCGCGTTCACCCAGGCGCTCATCGATGACCACCGGGCGCACGCCGGCCAGATCACCTTCGGCCCGTTCGAGGGCCGGCCAGTCCTCCTCCTGCACACCGTCGGGGCGAAGAGCGGGGAGCCGCGGATCGCGCCCCTCGTCTACAGCCGCGACGGCGACCGCTACGTGGTGATGGCGTCGAAGGGCGGCGCCCCAAGCAACCCCGCCTGGTTCGCGAATCTGGTCGCCCACCCCGACGTGACGGTGGAGGCCGAGGGCCGGATGTTCCCGGCGCGGGCCATCGTCGCCCAGGGCGCCGAGCGCGAACGCCTGTGGGCAGCGCATGTGGCGCAGCACCCCGGCTTCGCGGACTACGAGCAGCGGACGACGCGGGTCATCCCGGCAATCTGCCTCGAGCCGGCCGCGTAGTCCCCGGCGACACCGCGCCGGCCGGCCCGGGCGGCCACCCGGGGTCAGCCAGCCGTCGTCGTCTGCACCACCAGGCGGTTGCCGTCCGGGTCGCGCACCACAACCGAGCTGCCCCAGGCCTGGTTCCGCACAGGGGCTTCCATGTCGACGCCGAGCGCCTGCAGCCGGGCGACCTCGCCCTCGAGGTCGTCGGTCTCCAGCACCACGCCCGTCAGCGTGCCGGCCGGCATCGACTCGAACCAGGTGACGAGCGTGATCGACGTCTCGGCTCCCCTGGGGCGCACCTGCACCCATCGCTGGCCGGGGCCCATCGCCATCTCGCGGACGAGCTCCATCCCCAGGACGTCCACGTAGAAGTCGCGGGCGCGGTCCTGGTCGGTGACGGGCACCGAGAACAGCTGGACCTTGGTGATGCTCATGCGCCCGAGCATAGCGCCACCCGGTCGTCGCCCCCTCCCGGCCGCCCCGACGTACGATGCCCCCATGCCTGACGCACCCGACCCGAAGTCGCTCGTCCACCGCCGCGGCCCGGACGGGAGGATGGAGGTGGGCCCCGACTGGGAGACGCTCATCGAGCGCCAGATCCGCGAGGCCATGGAGGAGGGCAAGTTCGACAACCTGCCCCATCAGGGCGAGCCGCTCCCGAACGACGAGAACCCCTACGCCGGCGATTGGGGCCTGGCGTTCCACGTGCTCAAGAACTACGGGGCCGCGCCACCGTGGATCGAGGCGGACAAGGAGGTGCGGGGGTTGCTGGACCAGCTCGCGGCGATCATCGCGCGCGCCTCGACCGGTTCCGCGCCCTCGCCCTACGCGCGCCGCCGGGACCGCGCAGCGCTGGAGGATCTCGTGGCGGGCGCCAACGCGGCGATCGCCCGCGTGAACGCCGAGGCGCCGACCGACCGCCAGCACCGCCGCCCGCTGTCCGTCGCCGGCGAGCTGGCCCGCTACGACGAGGCGTGCCGGCGCTAGGCGCCGCCGCCCGGCTGCCGCTCGGCGGCCACCGCGCCTCAGTCCATCGGCCACGCGGCCGCCACCTCGACGGCCACGCGGTCCAGCTCGGCGTCGAGGTGCGCCCGCCAGTCCCGTGCCGCGCCCCTCCAGCCCAGGGCCTCAAGGAAGGCCTGCCGGTACCCGGTGTTCTCGAACAGGCCGTGGAGGTACACGCCGCAGACCGCGCCCTGCTCCCAGCCCAGCCCGTCCGGGAGGGACTCGCGGGCCCGGGGCCCGGCTGTCGTGCGCCCGTGGTGGATCTCGTAGCCTCGCAGGGCCTCGCCATGCCAGGCGACCTCGGCCTGGCGCGTGGTCTTGGCCGCCTCCAGCGTCGTCTCGACATCGAGCAGGCCCAGCCCGGGCATGTCGCCGCCCTCCAGCCCGGTCGGGTCGAGGATCCGCTGGCCGAGCAGCTGCATCCCGCCGCAGACGCCCACGACCGGCACGCCGGCCGCCGCCGCCCGCGCGACGTAAGCGTCGAGCCCGGTCGCGCGAAGGTGTCGCAGGCTCTCGGCGGTGTTCTTCGACCCGGGCAGCAGGACGGCCGCGAATCGATCGAGCGGCTCCGGTTCGCGGATCGGCACGACGGTCACGCCCGGCTCGTGGAGCAGCGGGTCGAACTCGTCGAGGTTCGAGGCGTAGGGATAGAGGACCAGCGCGACGTTGACGTCACCCTCGACCCGCGTCGCCGCGTGGTGGAACGCGTCCTCCTCGGGGAGGTGGTGGCGCAGCATCGGCACGATCCCCACGGTCGGGACGCCCGTCCGCTCCTCCAGCCAGCCCATCGCGTTGCCCAGGAGCGCCGGGTCGCCGCGGAACTTGTTGAGCACGAAGCCCCGGACCAGCGCCTGCTCGTCTGGCGCGAGGCACATCCAGGTGCCGAGGAGGTGGGCGAAGGCGCCGCCGCGGTCGATGTCGGCGACGAGGTACACGTCCGCGCCGGCCTCGAGCGCCACGCGCATGTTCACGATGTCCGCGGCGCGGAGGTTGACCTCGGCGGGGCTCCCCGCACCCTCGATGACGACCAGGTCGTGGTCCGCGATCAGCGAGAGGAGGGCGTCGCGGACCGTCGGCCACAGCAGCGCCGACCGGCCGAGCCAGGGGCGGGCGGACATCGCCGGGTTGTGGCGGCCCATCACCACCACCTGGCTGGACGTGTCGGCCGTGGGCTTGAGCAGGACCGGGTTGTGCCGCGCCTCCGGCACCACGCGGGCGGCCAGCGCCTGGAGGTATTGGGCCCGGCCGATCTCGAGGCCGTCGGGCGTCACCGCCGCGTTGTTGCTCATGTTCTGCGCCTTGAACGGCGCCACGCGCAGGCCCCGAT
>JAKAMV010000550.1 GCA_021812735.1 Chloroflexota bacterium
TGCGGGCGGCCCTCCGGGACGTCGCGCCCGACGGGCGCGAGGCGGTGCTCGAGGGGGCCGCCGCGGCGCTGGCCGAGGCCAACCTCGGGCTCCTGCGCGAGGATCCGGGGGCCGCCCCGCCGCGCACCTGAAGCGACCTGCGCCGCCTCGCCGACCCGGTGCAGGCGGCCGCCGTCACGCTGCTCGCCCTCGCACTCGACGAGGGCGAGGCGGCGGCTCTCCGGAGCGACGACGTCCCGCCCGACGGCGCGCTCGTGCGGGCGGGAGGCCGGCGGATCGCCGTCCCCTCCCCCGCCCGGCCCTACCTCGTGGCGCAGCGGCTGGTGCGCGCCCGGCGCGGCCTCCCGTTCCTCCACCAGGGGAACCTGCCGCTCACCCCGAGCGACGTGCGGCGGCTGGTACGCGACGGCCTGGCGCAGCTCGGCCGGACGCTCGAGCCGCCCGACTTCGGCGCGGCGCTCGCGCCGAGCCAGCGCTGGTTGATGGCGCACGGGCTGCTGGTGCGTCCCGGCCCGCAGCGGGCCCACGACCCCGCGCCGGACGACGGCCTGGGTCGGCGCTGCGCCCACGGGCTGCCGGCCTGGATCCCGGTCGGGACCGGCGGGGTGAGCCACTCCCGCTGGCTGTGCGGGGCGCGGCGCCCCAGCGACCTGCGGCCGGCCTGGAAGGGCTACGACGTCAGCGCAGACGAGGTCATCGAGGGCGTCACGCGGTATGCCATCCGCCAGGCCGGGGAGCCGGCCGGGCGCGCGTGGCTGGTCGAGACGCGGATCGGGCCCCTGTGGGTCCAGAGCCTGGCGGCCGATCCCCCCGCCAGTGCCGAGGTGCGGGATGCCGTGCGCGCCGCGCAACGGGGTTCCCGGCTGCCGGGACGCTGAGCGCGCCGGCCCCGGAACCGGCGGCCGTTGCCTGGGCGCGGGCCGGAATGCGTTGCGCGCGAGGCCGTCGTTCGCGATCGGCAGGGGCACGGACATGGCCGGATCCCGGCGGTGACCCGTGCGGGCCCGTGCAGGCCGGCCGTCTCACAGGCCGGCCTGCGGGTGGCGGACGCGATGCCAGCCGGGACCGCCGCGTTCCCTCGGCTCGTCGACGGGTCCAGAGCCTGGCGGCCGTGTTCGCCACGGCACCGCTCGGGACCTGCGCGCCCTCGTGACTCCCCGTCGCTCAGCGGCGCGATGCGCGCGTCGGGCCGGGCCGTGGAGGGGCGCCGGTCGACCGGCATGCGCCGCCCGAGCGCCTCGCGGTCGGCCCGGCCGTGCTCGCGCACGGCCCGCGGCTGTACGGCTGCCGCCATGCCGAGGAGATCCGGCTCCCCTGCGCCGGGTACGAACTCGTCGACCTTGAGACCGCCAGCGATGGCGCGCGCCACGCGCTGCGACGCGAGGGCGTGCCAGCAGGAACCGTGTAGCGGATCGACCACCGTCTCGGGGCAGCCTGGCTGCAGTCGATGGAGGCCGACGTGCCCGATCTTGCGGCGGTGGTCACCGCGGTCCGTGCGTCGGCGGCCCGGCCAGCGACGCAGCACCCGCGTTGAGACACGTCGCCGTATCCAGCCATCGGCGTCTCCTGCCGTTACCCCAGGCGAACTGCGCCTCGAGGGCGATTCGTGCGATCTCGTCTGGTTGCTGGCCACGTGACGTAACGGGCGATTCGCCCACCCCGCGATGACGAGGGGCGCAGCCCCGAGCGGGCAGCCGCCGCAGATTCGCCCGGAGTACCGGTCACCCGGTCAGGGCGTCCGCGAAGGCGAGGCGAGCCCGATCTCCTGGCGTCTCATCAAGAGCTGCGTCCAGCAACAGCGCGACGCCGGATCGGACCTGCTCGTCGGCGTGCACCCGGATGGCCTCGCCGAGGCCGCGCGCCGCCTCCTCGTCGGCTACCTCCAGAAAGTCCACCGTGGCGCTCGGCACCCAGTCGGGGTCCTCGAAGTCGATGTCCGTCAGCGCCTTGACCGCCGCCAGTTGCGCGACGCGGTCGGCTGCTGACAGCAGGGCGCCGATCTGCGCCCCGGCCGGCTGCGTGCGGGCGAGGTGCGCCAGCACGGCCGCGGCCCACACGCGGGGGGGCAGGGCCGCGGACCGGAGCACCTCGATCAGGACGGCCTCGACCTCCGGGTGGATCCCGAGGCTCGGCTGGAGGGCACCAGGAATAAACACGCGAGGCAGGTGCTCCAGGCGTTCCACGAGGCGGCGGATGGCATCGGCCCACCGCGCGCGCTCAGATGGGGCGAGCGAAGGAGTCCGGGCGACGAGCGCGAGCAGGCAGAGCTCCGTCGCCCCCGGGAACCGCAGCTCGTGCCCTGTGATGTCTGCCAGGATGTCCTCCGCGAGCAACGAGAACGGGGCGTCGGTGCCGCACGCGGCCACGACCGCGCGGCAGGCGGCCCCGCGGACGCGCGCGTCCGGGTCGCCGCGAAGCGGGCGGATCGGCGCGAGGAGGGCGTCCCACGGAATGGGCTCTCCCCCCGGCATGGTCGATGTGAGGACCGGAACCTCGATCAGCGAGTCGCACGCCGCCAGCCGCATCCAGGGTTCGGGTCGGGCGGCAGCGTCGGCGCGGGCCGTCGCGGAGAACCCGACCTCCTCCTCACCGACGGGTTCACGGGATTCAAGGAGTTCAAGAGGTTCCAGTAACGGCAGGAGGCGGAGCCTGCGACGACAGGCACGGTCGCGTCGCTCCTGCAGGTCGTCGAGACCGAGCATCGCATCGAGCGGGTCATGGGAGTCACGGGTGACGCCCATCCTCCCTCCTAGCTGGGTCACCAGCGCACGCTCGGCTCGAACCGAGAGGTCAGGGTCCGGCCCATCGAGGATCGCCCGGAGTGGGGGCACCCAGAAGTCGCTCCCCATGATGAGAGCCGACTCGACGAGCGCGAGGAACCCCGCCAGGTGCTCGGGAGCGGCGATCCCGATGTCGTCGGCGAGCTCCCAGCGGTCCACGAGATTGGCGATCGTGCGCAGGAGCGGTCGGGCCGGCGCACGATCGCAGATGCGGAGACAGGCGTCCGCGGATCGCTCGTCCAGGCTGCCCTCGATCGCCCACCAGCCGCGCAGGTCGGAAGGACCGGAGATCCGCTCCGCGAGGCCGTGCAGCGTGACCAGCGGGACCCCCGCGTCGGCCAAGTACGCCGTGCCCGCCCCCGGACTGACCGCGAAATCCTCGTCGAACGCGAGAGGCCCGAGACCGATGAGCACGGCATCCTCGTCCCCGGCGTAGTCGTCACGGAACACGCCGGGGACGCGTCGGGCTACCTCGGCCGCCAGCCCGGGATCGCCAGCGTAGGTCGCCGCGAGGGCGGCCTCGCACGCGAGGATCTCGGCGAGACCATCCGGCGTCGGTTCGAGGAACCAGCGCACCAGGCGCTTGCGCGCGAGCATCTGATCCGAGTCGTCGGCGTGCGCCGTCAGCAGGGGTGCGGCGGGCGCGCAGGCGGCTGGCCCCAGGTTCTCGAGCGCCGTCGCGGTTTCGTCGCGGAAGAGGTCAAATCGAGGATCGAGGTAATCCCGCACCAGCCCACGCGCGAGCTCGTCGCGGAAGGCCGACCGCACGCGGACGCCGGAGCGGAGGAGCACGGCTGCCACGAAACGACGATGGGCGCCCGTGTGTCGGTCCAGCGGCCATGCGTTCAGCAGGTCCTGCGCGAGGCGCGTGACCGACGCCTCTCCCCAGCCGTCCACGTGCGCAACGAGCAAGACCAGGACCGACTCCCAGACCCGCCGGTGCACGTAGGCGGCGAGGTCGAGCTCGCCCGCCGCCCACTGGTCGGCGAGGTGCCGCGCCGCGAAGTACTCGCCGAACCTCCGGTGGACGAAGCCATAGGTGGGCTCCCCGCGCTCACGACCGACCATCGTGAAGCATCCCGTGGCCCGTTCGATCACGCGCAACAGCTCGAGGGCGTGGGCTCGAGCTGTTACCTCGTCCCCTCCCGAGCCGGGGAGCAGCCGCGCGGTGAGCTGCGCGATCACATCGCGCTGCCGAACCCAGCCCTGGCCACTGGCGACGAGCCCGTGGGCGATGGGCTGCAGGGCGGCGAGCATGTCGCGTTCGTCGAGGTCGAGCTTCAGGCGATGCAGCGGCCATTCCCGGAGCAGCGTCGCGGTGGCGAGGCGGAGCAGCTCGATCTCACGCGACGGGATCGCGTTACCCGTCTGCCGGAGGAGCGCGATGAGGGTCAACCAGAGGGGCGTCCGGGCGAGCTCACGGACGTCGGGATTCGCTTCGAGCTCCTCCATCAACTCGTCCACCGTCGGCATCGCCTCGGTGGCGTCGACGCGCCCCACGGCGGCCAACCAGTTGCCGAGAAACGCGCGAATCTGCTCGTCATCGAACGGCAGGAGCTCGTATGTCCTGAACGCGGGGCCGAGGGCGGCGTCGGCATATCCGACGCTCCGGCTGCTGGCCCAGACCGAGACACCGGGATGCAGGCGCGCCAGCGCATCTACCTCTTCGCTGACCTGCGCGCGCGGCACGTCGTCGTCGATTTCGTCAAGGCCATCGACCAGCACCAGGGCCTCGCCCGCCGTGAGGGCGGCGTCCAGCACGTCGCCGAAGTCGCTTGTCAGCCCGGACGCGATGAAGCGCCGCAACGTGAGCCGCCCGTCGTGGCGACGCGCGTCTGCGAAACGAGGGGCCGGGCAAAGGATCGGAAGACGGCGATCGGCCCTCGGTTCGAGCACGGCGGACCGGGCGAGATGCTTGAGCAATGTCGTCTTGCCGGCGCCCGGGCCGCCCAGGATGACGATCCGGCGACGTGCCTGCAGGTCCTCGATCGTGCACGGCTCGTCGCGGCTCCCCTCTCCAGCGGGATCAAGCTGCCCGGCCGGAGGCGCTGGCGCGTCGGCGGGCTCACGTCGTCCGCGCCCGCGACCCTGCACCGGTTGCGCCTCGCGGAGCATCGGCGCCACGAATATCTCGCCAAAGCCCAGCCGCACGATCGTCGCCGGGTCCGGCGTGCTGATGCCCCGCAGGTCAAGGTGGGCGGTCTCCGCGAGGACCGACTCGATGTACGCGGCGCGTAGCTCGGCGCTCGAGGGCACCGCACCACCCCCCGCGAGCAACCGGGCCGCCTCAACCCGCATTCGTTCGATCTCCGACGCCGACCCATCGTCCGCGAGACCGAAAGCGCGAACGAGTCGATCCACGAGGTCCACCGTTCGCAGGGCAAGGGTGGCTCCCTCGCGCAACTCGTGGTGGCCGATCTGGTTCCGGCACTTGACGAGCTCAAACGCGAGGTTGCGGACAGCGCGCGTCTCCGTGTCCGTCAGTGTCGGAGGGAGGGCGCGCTCGAAGGCCGCCCAGTTGTCCCTGATCTGCGACAACTGCCAGGCCGGATCGCCGGCCGAGGCCTGCCCTCGCAGGAGCATCGACGCCCAGTCCGGCCCGAACTCGCCCTGTAACCGTTCTGCCACGAACGGCTGCATGCGAGCGCCGAGGAGGTCGAGCGCCTCGTACGCGATCATCCCGGCGGTCGTCTTCGCGGAGGGCACCAGCCAGACCTCCCTGGCATCGCCAGCGGGACGCGAGTCGGCACAAGGGTAGCCGACCGCCTACCGTGTCATCGGCCAGCCACGCCGGTTCAGCTCATGGCGTGGCCGCCTCGCGCGGCTCGGCCGGGTGCAGCCAGCCAGGACCGGACAGGTGGATTGCTCCACCAGCGCGGTGTCGCGGTCGACCATTCCGTGAACACGGGCGATGGATATGCCGGTCGACGCGTGCTGGACGACCGGTGCCAACGCGACACTGGGACGCTACACTCGCGCTCTGGGGGACCGGATGAGGGCAGCGGGAGCCTGAGTACGTGGATCCGCGGTTTGCGCGCAACGATCGCGTCCGGCTGCGGAATGACCCGTCGCGCATGGGCATCATCGTCGCCGAGCCGCTCCCCTATGACGGCGGCTGGACGTACGAGGTCTTCTTCTCCGGCCGCGACGTCCAGGCGGTCAATGAGGCCGCACTCGAGGCGGCGCCCACCGCGCGCCCGATCCAGGTCGTCGGCCGCGACGGCTTCCTCCGCGCCCTCCTGCTCGCCAAGCTCAACCATCCCCTCTCCGACCTGCTCTACGCCTACCAGGCCTCGCGCACGCAGTTCGAGGCCTACCAGTTCAAGCCGGTCCTGAAGTTCCTCGAGGCGCCCGTCCCGGCCATCCTCATCGCGGACGAAGTCGGCCTCGGCAAGACGATCGAGGCGGGCATCCTGTACCAGGAGCTGAAGGCGCGCACCCGCGTCAGCCGCGTCCTCGTCGTCTGTCCCGCCGGCCTGCGGGCGAAGTGGCGGTTCGAGCTCTCATCGCGGTTCGACGAGCAGTTCGCGATCCTGAACGGCGCGCAGATCCGGACCGACGCACTCGAGTACCTGCGCAGCCAGGGCACGCAGCCCCTGCACGGCATCGTGGGGTTGGAGAGCATCCGCGCGCGCCAGCTCCAGCCCGTGCTCCGCGACAGCGGCGTCCGCTACGACCTCGTGATCGTCGACGAGGCGCACCACCTGCGCACGAGCGG
Organism: Chloroflexota bacterium; assembly: GCA_021812735.1. The sequence goes on from JAKAMV010000550.1 coordinate 6,499, forward strand.
CACGCTCTCCAACACCGTCGGCGAGCGCCTGAGCCTGCTCGCGGACAATCTCGTGCTGCTCACCGCGACGCCGCTCCAGACGAGCCAGACCGATCTGTATGAGCTCCTCGCCTTCATCGACCCATCGCAGTTCACCGACTACGGCGACTTCCTGGCCCAGCTCGCGCCGAACGCGAACCTGAACGCCGCGATCCGCGCGCTGCGCTCGGCGCCACCCGACACGGCAGCCGCGCGCCGCGCGCTCGAAGCCGTTCGCGAGCTCCCCGCCGGCGGGCAGGTCCTCGCCCATCCCAACTACCCGTCGGTCCTGCGCGCGCTGTCCGACGGGCCGCTCGCGCGCGAGCAAGTAGTGCGCCTGCAGCGCGACATCGACCGCATGAACGTTCTCTCCGCGATCTACACGCGCACGCGCAAGGGCGACATCTCGCGGGTCGCGCGCCGCACGGCCTGGGCGGTCGAGGTCCCGCTCACCGACGCCGAGCGCACGTTCTACGAGGCCGTCCTCGCCCACGCGCGCGCCCAAGCGATGGCGCGCA
>JAKAMV010000551.1 GCA_021812735.1 Chloroflexota bacterium
ACCGGAGACGAAGGCGCGGTCCACCTTGATCGTGTCGAGCGGCAGCCGGCGCAGGTAGGCCAGCGACGAGTACCCGGTGCCGAAGTCGTCGAGCACCAGCCGCACCCCGAGCGCCCGCAGCCCGCGCAGCCGCTCCACCGACGCCTCGGTCTGGTCCATCACGACGCTCTCGGTGATCTCGAGCTCGAGGCATGACGGCTCGATGCGGGTGTGGTCGAGGATGTGCGCCACGATCCCCGACAGATCGGCCTGCGCGAACTGCCGCGCCGAGATATTCACCGACAGCGCCATGCCGCGCGCGGCCGGGAACCGCTGCTGCCAGTCGCGCAGCTGCTCGCAGGCGGTCTCGAGCACCCAGCGCCCGATCGGCAGCACCAGGCCGGTCTCCTCGGCGAGCGGGATGAACGAGAGCGGCGGCATGAGACCGCGCGTCGGGTGCTGCCAGCGGAGGAGCGCCTCGGCCCCGATGAGCTCGCCGGTCGAGAGGTTCACGATCGGCTGGTAGTGCAGCCGCAGCTCGCTGCGGTCGATCGCACGCCGCAGGTCGTGCTCCAGCGTCGCGCGCTCCACGCTCCGGGCGTGCATCTCGGGGTCGAACCGCACGGTCCACACCGACGGGTCCGCCTTCGACCGGTGCAGCGCAACCTCCGCCTCGCGCAGCAGGTCGTTGGGCGAGGTCGTCAGGGTGGAGCTGATGGCGAGCCCGAGCGACGCCGTGATCGGGACGTCCTGCCCGGCGAGCTCGAACGGGACCGCCAGCTCGCGCTCGATCCGCGCCGCCACGCGCTCCGCCTCGCGCACGCTGCGCACGGTGCCCAGCAGCACGCCGAACTCGTCGGAGCCCAGTCGCGCCACGGTGTCGGTCGTGCGGGCCGCCCGGACCAGCCGCTGCCCGGCGCCCACCAGCAGCTGGTCGCCCGCGTCATGGCCCAGCGTCTCGTTGACCAGCGTGAAGCGGTCGACATCGATGAGCAGGAGCGCCACCCGGGGGCCGGACGAGCGAGCGCGGCCGGGCGCCGCCGTGCGCCCGCCCGGCTGGAGCAGCTCCGCGAGGCGGTTCGTGAGCAGCGTGCGGTTGGGCAGGCCGGTGAGGGTGTCGTGGAGCGCGGCGTGGGCACGCCGGCGGACCTCGGTTTGCGCGCGCTCGAACAGGCGCCCGTTGTCGAGCGCCACCGACGCCAGCTGGGCGAACCGCGCGAGCGCCTCGACCTCGCGCTCCGAGAACGGGCGCCCCATGTCACCCGAGGCGAGGCCGATGCAGCCAGCCACCTCGCCGCCGCTGGTCAACGGGACGGCGCACATTGACCCGTACAGCTCGGCGGGCAGGTCTCGGGCGCGCTGGGCGAACTCCGCATAGTCATCGACGACCATCGGCCGACCGCTGCCCACGACCGTCCAGCCCAGGCCGGTCCCCTTCGGCAGCCGATACCCGGCGAGCGGCTCGAACACGCCGGTCGCGATGGCCATGACCAGGTCGACTTCGCCCTGGGGGCCGTCCTCCAGCAGATAGAGGAACCCGTTCCGCACGCCGACGAGGGTGGCCGCCCGGTCGACGATGTCGCGCAGGAGCTCGGCCGGCGCGAGGTGCTCCATCAGCCGGAGCGTCGTCTCGTCGATGGCCGCGAGGTACGGATCCCGGGTGGGGTCCAGGCCCCCGGACCGCGAGGTGGCCGGCGGCTTCACCAGGTAGAGCTGCCGGTCGGCCAGGGAGACGAGCTCGTCCTTGGTCGTCCCGTCGTCGGGGTGGACGGCGATGCCCACGCTTGCCGTGACCAGCGGGCCTGCCTGCTCGGTGAGGCGCGCGACGGCTGCCCTTACGCGTTCGGCGACCTCGCGAGCCGCGGTCGCCCCCGCCCTCGGCAGGATGACGGCGAACTCGTCGCCGCCGTAGCGGTACACGCGGTCCTCGTCGCGGAGGGTCTCGCGCATCGTCGTCGAGATCCGGGCCAGGAGCGCGTCCCCAGCGGGGTGGCCGTGCGAGTCGTTGTAGTTCTTGAACCTGTCCAGGTCAATCATCAGCAACGCGAACGGCGTCCCGGCCGCGACCGCATCGCCCAGCTCGCGCTGGAACGCGCCGTGGTTGCGGAGTCCGGTCAGTGCGTCGTGCTCGGCGCGCGTCACCACCTCGCCGTGCATCTCGGCATTGCGCAGGGCGATCGAGACCTGGGCGGCGAACAGCTGGACCAGCTCGAACTCATCGCGCGAGAAGTGCGCCTCGTCCCCGCCCATGCGCGACACGTTGAGCGTGCCCGCGACCTCGCCGTCGATCATCAACGGGCAGACGATGAGCGACTCCGCCTCGTCGGGCGTGCCCGGGATGGTGATCACGCGCGGATCGAGGTGGGCGTCGTTGGCCAGTACCGCGGCCGCCTCACGGGTCACCCAGCCGGTGAGCCCAGAGTCGACCGGCGTCTGGTGCTGGAGGATGAGCTCTGAGAACCGGTCGCGGGCGACGAGCGCGCGCCGGGTGCTGGTGGTCCAGTCGATCCGGTAGATGGTGAGCGCGTCGTACGTGACGACCGTCTTGAGCAAGTCGGCGATGGTCTCGAGCACGCTGGCCGGGTCGAGAGTCGAGAGCAGCTTCTCGCTGACCTCGAGCAGGCGCCGCTGGCTCTCGAGCCGGTGCTGGAGCTCGGAGCGCTGGCGGTGGACCTCCCCGAACGCCTCCGCGTTGGCGAGCGCCTGGGCCGCGTAGCCCGCGAAGATCTCGAGCATGCGCTCGTCATCGTCGGAGTACTGGTCGTAGCCCCCGGTGGACACGACGATCACGCCCATCACCCGGTCTTCCCAGGACATGGGCACCAGGAGCATCGACTCCGCGCCCCGGCTCGCGCCGATCTGGACGGAGCGGCCGTCCCTGGCGGCGTCGCCCAGGCGGACCGTGGAGTTGTTGCGGGCGACCCATCCCGTGAGGCCCGTGCCGATCGGCACGCGGAGCATCTCGGTGGTGGGCCGGCCGATGCCCATGAACTCGCCCTGGAAGGCGATCGGCTCGCACATGCTGGTCGCGTCGTCGATGCGGTAGACACGGATCGTGTCGTGGCGGATGAGGCGGTCCATGCCGGCGACGATCGCCTCGCCGATCCCCTCGGTGTTCTGGATCCGGTTGAGGCGTGCCGAGAGATCCTGGATGGCCTGCAGACGCGCGGCGCCCGTCCGGACCGAGTTGAACAGCCGCGCGGTGGCGACGACGCTGGCCATCTGGTGGGCGAACGAGGAGCACAGGTCAAGCTCGGCGGGCGTCCACCGGACCGCGGCGCGGTGGCAGAGGACCAGGAGCGCGATGGGCTTGTCGCGGAAGACCAGCGGCACGTTCACGACGGTCCGCAGACCCATCCGCCCGTAGACGCGTCCGAAATGGGGGGCGCGCGCCGGATCCTCGTACACGGTCGGACGGTGCTCCTCAGCGGGCCGCCAGGGCCTCGTCGAGCGGCGCGTGAGCTGGGCGGCCGCGTCGAGCAGCTCCTTGCGCAGTCCGACGTGGGCCGCGAGCTGGAGCGGGTGGTCGCCGTCGCCCAGAAGCCACAGGCCCGCGAGCTCCGCGCCGAACAGGGACTGGGCCCCGGCGAGCACGTCGCCGAGGACCACGTCGAGCTCGAGGTCGGGGCTGATGCCCGCCACGATCTGCTCGAGGGCGAGGTGACGCGCGTTCTGCAGGGATCGGTCCGGCCGCGCCGGGGCCTTGGGCCCGCGTTTCACCGGCTTGGGCTGGGTGGTGTCGTCGAAGGCGAGCGCCATGGACGGACCGGCGACTCCGTACGACGCCGGCTGCGGTGGCTGCGGGCCGCAGCGAAGGCGCTGGCGTCAACGCTACGCTCCCGTTGGTCGGGTGCGCGACAGTACGGAGGTCACTCCCTGAATGGGGCTCCTGCCGGTGGCGGAATGACGTAGCCGGACGGGGCGATTTCGTCTTGTTCGTGGTGCACAATCGCTCGCCCCGGCGGCAGAATGGCGGCAGGCGGCGCCACCGGCGTCGTGCACGCGGAGGCAGGCCCCCATGCGCATCGCGATCCTCGGAGCCGGCAACGTCGGTGGTGGCCTGGGCAGGGCGTTCGCGGCCGCGGGCCACGACGTCGTGTTCGGCGTCCGCGACCCGGAGAGCGTCAAGACACTTGCAGCGCTCGCGGACATCCCCGATTCCGTCGCCGCCTCGCCCGGGGCGGCGGTGGAGGGCGCCGACGTGGTGGTGTTCGCCGTGCGACCGGTGGCCATCAGCGCGACGGCCTCGGAGCTGCCCCCGCTGGCAGGTAGGGTCGTGATCGACGCGATGAACCGGTTCGACGCCGAGGCCACCGCCCGCTCGACCACGCAGGACCTCGCGCAGCTGCTGCCAGGCGCCAAGCTGGTCAAGGCGTTCAACACCATCGGCTTCGAGAACTTCGCCTCGGCCCGTGCGCGCTCGATCCCGGCCGCCATGTTCATCGCCGGCGACGACGAGGATGCCAAGCGCGTCGCGATGGGCCTGGCCGAGCAGATCGGGTTCCAGCCCGAGGACGCCGGCGGCATGGCGAACACCAAGGTGCTCGAGGAGATGGTCAAGGTCTGGATGGCGCTCGCGCAGGCGCACGGCCGGACCGTCGCGTTCGCGATCTCGGAGGGTTAGGGCCGTATCGAACGGGGGCCCAGCGGCCGGCCCCGGCCCCGGCCCCGTGTCAGCGTCTGCTTGCGCGCCCGCGAGTCAGGTGGGACTCACTCCGGCGGCGGCCGAGCGCGGGCCAGGTCCTGAGAGCCCGAGTTGCGCCGTTGACCATGCACGAGGGCGCCTCGAGTGAGTCGGTCGCGACTCGGCGGCACGGCCCGGCGCATCGAGGCGGTCGGCAGCCCTACTTCGCAAAGCGGTACACCTCGTCCGTGCCCGACGCCTCGGCGAGGAGGAGCGTCCCGGCGTCTCGGGCCGCGTGCAGACTGGCCACCACGGTCGGGGCCACCATGTCGCCGTGGACGAACACGTACGTGGCCCCGAACTTCCGCGCAGACGCCAGCCACGCGTCGAGGTTCGCGCTGGTGACGACCTTCCGGATCGCGACGAAACCGTGCGGCAGGAACCCGCTCCAGCCGCCGAGTCGCGGATGCCCGTCCACGGTGGACGCCATCATCTCGTAGGAGACGAAATCGCCCGTCGCCGGAAGCTCGACAACAGGTCCGGCAGGCTGGGTCCTCAGCCAGGCGTAGGCCGCCGGGAGCTGCGCGCCCCACGCGACGGTCTGGACCGGGACGCTCGCCGAGTAGTCCACGCCGAGAGCCAGGACCAGTGCCAGGATCGCGATCATCCGTCGTGAGCCTCGCGGCACGTGCTCCATCAGCCGAACCATCGCTGTCGCCCCGAGGACCGCGACCACAAGGAGGACGATCAGCCCGAATCGTGCCGGGGACCGCAAGCTCTCCAGGAAGAGCGGCAGCGCAAGCCAGTGATACGGCAGCGGCAGGAGCCCGGCCTGGCTGGCGGGCGCATGGGCTGCGTTCGGCCAGAGGTACGGCCCGAGGCTGAACAGGACGCTGATCGCGCCCATCACGAGCCAAGGGGTCGCGTCGCGGAGACGGCCCCAGTCGCGGCGGATCAGTGCGATGGCGGTGCCCGCGAGCAGGAAGAGCAGCACCACGGCACCCGGGAACAGCTCCCGTTCGTCGATGCCGGTCGCCGGACGCTGAGCGGTGAAGAGCCCGTGCAAGGCAAGGCTGTCCGCAGCCGGCGTGAGGTAGTCGTTGAGGCGCGCGGAGAACTGGAACGTGTCGGTCGACGATCGGGTATAGCCCTGCAGGCGCAGCACGACGTACGGAACGAGCAGCACGAGGCTGATGGCGCCGGCCACGACGCCGGGCCGGATCAGCGCGCGGAGGTGGGCGACGACATCATGGCGATCGCGTGCCAGGACGAGCCGAACGGCGACGTAGAGCGGCTGCGTGAGCACGAGCAGGAGCAGGTAGTTGAGCGACGTCGTCGCCGCGGCCACGATCGCGAAGGCCCAGATCAGGGCTCCACGGCGGGACCGCTCGCGCAGGGTCATCTCGAGGCCCAGGAACGCCAGTGCCACCGTCCATGACTGGAGCAGCTGGAGGTGGATCACGTGCTCTATCCGGAAGCTCGCGAAGGCGAACGCGGTGCCCACCACGAGTCCGCCGACCCGCGAGCCCGTCACGTACCGGCCCAGGAGGTCGCCGCAGACGGCCGTCACCGCGAATGACAGGACGGTCAGGAGGTTGAGCACCAGGAGCGCGTCCGCGCCCATGAGGTGGAGGGGGAGCGCCAGCACCTGGAGCCCGATCTGGTCATCGGCCATCGCCAGGGTGAAGTGGGCCGGATAGAAGAAGTACCCGTCGAAGATGTGGAGCAGGTCGAGGCTGAGCAGCCGACGGGTGACGTTCTCGAGGACCGTCGCCTGGAAGCCCGGGTCGCGGATCGAGTGCGGCACCGATGTCGTCATCGCCGTGAGCAGTGGCCACAGGACCACCGAGGTCAGCAGCGCGTAGAAGCCGAGGGCCGCCAGGTCTTCGGGCCGGATCGCCCGCGCTGCCCGGGCGATGCCTCCTCCGCCGCGCGCAGCCAGGTTTCGCGCGCCGCTCACGGGGACCAGTCGATCCGGGTCACGACACCGAGTGTACGGGGAGTGAAACGGCACTGGCTGGTCCGTTTCGACCCCGAGCCCCCGGCGCGACACCTCTGGGGCGCCGGGGTCGACCGCCACTGCCGGCTTGCCAACGCCGTCGCGCGACTGGTTGATCGGCTCGGCCTGTTGCCGCATCGTGCCGCCGAGCGGCTGCGGGGCGTGATCGGCGGCAATCTGTAATGGACTTGAGATCACCGTGCCGTCGGGGGCGCGCCCATAGTTGCCCAATGGTTGGGTGGCACGAGGCTCCCCACACGCCCCAACCAGGCCCGCGCTGTGCGGCTGCCGGTTTGACGTTCTGGGTCAATGACAAGGCCAGCTCGACCGAGGAGGGTCTGATGTCCCAGCAGCCGCCGCCCCCGTACAGCCCGCCCCCCTCGAGCCCGGCCCCATACGCCGCTCCCGCGCCGCAGGCGTGGG
>JAKAMV010000552.1 GCA_021812735.1 Chloroflexota bacterium
CCTCGGCTTGGGCGAGGGCGTGGCCGACGGGGCGGCGCTGGGGCCGGCGGATGGCGCGGCACTCGCCTGCGCGGCAGGCGTGGCGCCTGGTTGCACGAAGATCGCAAGCACCTTGCGCTGTTCCGGGCTGGTGGCCTCCTGCTTCAGCTCGTTGTCCACCTCCGCGTCGCTCACCGTAATGCCCATGCCCTTGGCCAGCTGTGTCTGCAGGACGCCATCGATCAGTTCGGTGGCGGCCGTCTGCGGCAGGGTCTGGAGCTGCTGCTGGAGGTATTGCTGTTCCTGCGCGGCGGCCGCTTGGGTGACCGCACCCGATGCCACGTCCGCCTGGAGGTTCCCCAGCACCGTCTTGATGCGGAACGCGTCGACCGCCTCGCGCTGGATCCACTGGTCCTTGCTGATCGACACGCCGTTCACCGTGGCGACCGCCACGAGGTGGTCGCTGTAGTAGATCGCGCCGAGGCCGCCGGCCAGGATCGCGACGGCGACGACGATCAGGCCGACGAAGCCGAGGGTGACGAGCAGTTGCTGGCGCTGTTCGTCGTTCATCGACGAACGCCGCTTCCCGCGGGGAGCGGCGCGAGGGGTGCGGAAGGTCATGGCGTCTGCAGGATCCCTGTCGTGGTGTGGCGCCGAAGGTGGCGCGGGCCGGCCGGAACCGCGCGGTCACGCGGCCCGGTGCAGTGCGCAAGCGTAGCGTGTCTCGGCGCTGACGTGTCGCGGCGCGCCCCACTGTGCAGCGCGGAGCAGCGCACCGCGGCACGCGACCTGCCGTTCAGGTGCGCCCGCGGCCCGCGACCTGCCGTTCAGACGTGCCCGTGGCCTTCGTTGCCGCGTTCGCGGAGGAACCGTTCGATCTCCGCGATGAGGTCGTCTCCAGTCGGCTGGCGTGCTTCGTCGACGCGTGCCTCCAGTCGCTCGATGTGCGCCCGGGTGGCCTCGTCGGCCGCGGTCGCCAGGTCGAGGCGTGCGCGGAGCTCGCGGGCCTCGTCGGGGAGCGGACCGAGGGGGATCTCGATCTCGAGGTGGCGGCCCAGGACCCGCAGCAGCTCGATCGCCGCGGCCGGCGACGGGCCCGCGACGTAGTGGGGCACCTGCGCGTAGTAGCCGACGGCCGGGATGCCCGCGACCCCGATCGCGATCTCCAGCACCGACAGGGCTGCCGAGGGGACCCGCAGGATCCCCTCGGGGCCCGGCTCGACGCCGCCCCGCAGGAGCTCGGGACGCGACGCGGTGCCCATCACGGGCACCGGCCGCGTGTGCGGCACGGCCGCGGGGATGGCGCCCAGGCTGATCCACTCGGTCACACCGAGGCGCCGCACCAGGTCGACGACGGCGTCGCACAGCGCGTGCCAGCGGTAGTCGGGCTCGGGACCTGCGAGCACCAAGATGTCGCGTGCGCCGATCCTGGCGCGCCTGACCGCGAGCTCTGGCCAGGTGAGCTCGCTGGGTCGGCCGTCGACGATCTCGAGGGTGGGCCGCCGCGCGCGGTAGTCGAAGAGGGCGTCGGCGTCGAACGTGGCGATCACCTCGCCGCCCTCCGCAACCCGATGCGCGGCCGTGGTTGCGGCCGTGCCCGCGTCGACCCAGCCATCGAACGCGACCACGATCGCCGGGGCAACGAGTGCGGGTTCGCGTGTCAGGCGATAGAGCGCCACGGGGCAAGGATAGGGCAGGTCGGGGGCGCCCCGCGTAGGGCAGGACCATCGGCCGCCGCCTCGAGGACGATCGGCCCATCGGCCACCCGCAACGGAACCGGCGCAGGTTCGTTTCAACGGGCAGAGGTTCGGACAAGCAGACCGCATAGAGGTGAGGACCAGCATGTTCAGGAGCATCGCCAGGTACGTGAGCCTCAGACTCGCCACGTCCCTGATCGTCGCAGCCGCCTTGCCGGTGGGTCTCGTCGCGGCGGCCAGCATCGTGAGCCATACCGCGACGCCGGGGCACGCCAGCTTCTCCACCCCGAGCCATGTCGGGGCCGTGGCCGAGCCGACCGAGTCGCCCGAGGCGACCGAATCCCCCGAGGCGACCGAGTCCCCCGAGGCGACGCACGCGCCGGACGCCGACACGGCCACCGGCGGCGGTGCCCGCCCGACCGACACCCACGGCTTCGCGGTTTCGCAGGTCGCGCAGGACAAGACGGCGGTCGGCGGTATGAACGACAACCACGGCGGCGCCGTGAGCGAGGTGGCACGCGGCAACCACGGTCCGTGCGGAACGAATCCGCCCGGCAAGTCGGCGGGCCACTGCCCGTTCCCCACACCGAGCCCGTCGCCCACCCCGACGCCGACGGCTACCCCGTGACGCAGCTCGCTGGGGGTGCGCCGCGGGCCGGTTCGCTGCGCCCGTCGGGTTCGCGGCGCGCGCCGCTCAGCGGCCGGCGGGTCTCTCGTCGCGGTGCCAGGTTCGGTAGGGGTGCGCCACCAGGTTGGCGTTGAGGTACCGGGGGTCGTCGGTGACTTCTTCGCCGACCCACCACGGTAGCGCGACCGGACACCCTTCGAACGGCAACTCGACTTCGGCGACGACCAGCCCCTCGTTCTCGCCGGCAAAGACGTCCAGCTCCCAGGTGAGCTCGCCGGCCGCGACCCGATAGCGCGTTTTCTCGACCAGCGGACGCAGCGCGAGCCGATCGAGCAGCTCGTCCGCATCGTCGCGCGGGATCTCGTACTCGTACTCGGCGCGGAGTGCCCCTCTGTTGGGTCCCTTGATCGTGAGAAACGCACGCTCGCCGGCCCGCCGTACCCGCACGGTCCGTTCCGGCGCCGTGGAGAGGTAGCCCTGGCGGTACACCGTCCCGCTCAGGCCGCGGAGCACCGCCAGGTCCCGCACCAGGAACTTGCGCTCGATCTCCCGTCCCACGTCGCCGTGGCCGCCCTGGGTGCCCGATCGGATCAGCTGCAGCCCGACGTGCTGCCGCAGTTGAGGCACTTGTAGCAGCTGCCGTTGCGCACCATGATCGAACCGCAATCTGCGCAGCTAGGTGCGTCGGCCTGGGCCTGGAAGGCGACCTTCTGGGAACGGCCGAGTTGGATCCCGACCGATTTCGCCGCGCCGTTCGATCCGGGGGCGGCATGGCCGTTCGACTCCGCCCGCGGCGCGCCGCTGGTGGGTGCCAGCGGCGGTTCAGTCGTGGCCGGAGTCGTCGCGGTGGACGGCAGGGCCTCTCCGGCCGCCGGGGCTTCCCCGGTCGGCGGCACGCTCCCCTCGGTCGGAGTCTGCCCGCCCGAGGGTCCCGCGGCCGTTGGGGCGGCCGTGGGCTGAGCGGCCGTCGCCGGGCCTTCGGGGGAGGGTGCCACCGCCGCGCCCTCTCCAGCGGCTGCCGCGGGGAGATCGAGCGTGACCGGGACCGGACCCGACCCGGCCGGCGCCACGCCGAACTCCTCCTCGCTGGAGCGGTCGAGGATCCCGAGCGCCGGGCGGTCTTCCTTCGGGAGGAAACGCGAGCCGAGCCAGCGGAAGATGTAGTCCACGCTCGACTTCGCGATCGGAATCTCTGGATTGCCAGTGAACCCGCTTGGTTCGAAGCGCACGTGCGCGAACTTGTTCACGAGATCCTTCAGCGGCACGCCGTACTGGAGCGCCAGGCTGATCGCCGTCGCGAACGAGTCCATCAGGCCCGAGACCGTCGAGCCCTCCTTGGCCATCTTCAGGAAGATCTCGCCGGGCTGGCCGTTCGGGTAGAGCCCGACGGTGATGTAGCCCTCGTGGCCGGCCACCTCGAACTTGTGCGTGATCGCCTGCCGTTCTGCGGGCAGTCGCTGACGATGCGGTTTCTTCGCCTCGGCCTGGGCCACGGCGAGCGCGCGCTCGAGCTCGGCGATGCGCGCCGTCAGCTCGGCTGTGGCCGCCGCCACCGCCTCGGCCGCAACGACCTCGACGGCTTTGTCGGCCTCGCTCCCTTTCTTCTTGCCGGTGCTGAGCGGCTGCGAGCGTTTGGAGTTGTCGCGGTAGATGGCGATCGCCTTGAGCCCGAGTCGCCAGCCCTCGAGGTAGACCTGCTCGATATCGGCCGGCGTGGCCGACTCGGGCATGTTGACCGTCTTGCTGATCGCCCCGGAGAGGAACGGCTGGACCGCCGCCATCATGCGGATGTGGCCCATGTAGTGGATGGACCGTTGCCCGTTGACCGGTTTGAAGGCACAGTCGAAGACCGATAGGTGTTCCGGCTTCAGTCCCGGGGCGCCCTCGATCGTTTCGTGTTCGTTGACGTAGCGGACGATCTCCTCGACCTGCCGCGAGTGGTAGCCGAGTTTGCGGAGCGCGGCCGGCACGGTCTGGTTGACGATCTTGAGGAAGCCCTCGCCCACCAGCTTCTTGTATTTGACGAGCGCGATGTCGGGCTCGATGCCAGTGGTGTCGCAGTCCATCATGAACGCGATCGTCCCGGTCGGCGCTAGGAGCGTGGTCTGCGCGTTGCGGAAGCCGTACCGCTCGCCCAGGCTCAGCGTCTCATCCCAGAGGCTGCGGGCAGCAGTCAGCATGTCTGTAGGTACCGCGTGATCGGCGATCGCGTAGGCGGCCTCACGGTGTTTGCGGATCACGCGCAGGAACGGCTCGCGGTTTTTCTCGAACTCGACGAATGGGCCGCCATGGTCGCGTGCGATGATCGCCGACTGGCGGTAGGCCTCAGCCGTCATGATCGACGTGAGGGCGGCCGCGAACGCCCGCCCTTCGTCAGAATCGTACGCCAGGCCGCGGCTCATGAGCAGGGCGCCCAGGTTCGCATAACCGAGCCCCAGTGGGCGGAAGCGATGCGAGTTCTCTTCGATCTTGGGTGTGGGGTAGCTCGCGTAGTCGACGAGGATTTCCTGGGCAGTGATCGTGGTTCGGCAGGCGTACCGAAATGCGTCGACGTCGAACTCACCGTCCTCGCCCACGAACTTCATGAGGTTTAGCGATGCTAGGTTGCAGCTCGTGTCGTTGATGAACGAGAATTCGGAGCAGGGGTTTGTCGCAACCTGGCGCGCGGAATTCGAGACCGGGTTCCAGTCGTTGATGGTGGTGTCGTACTGCATCCCCGGATCGCCACAGACCCAGGCGGCCTCGGCGATCTGGTGCAGGATGTCCCGCGCCCGGTACGTCTCGGCGGGCTCACCCGTGGTGACATAGCGCGTGGTCCATTCGCCGTCCTGCTCGACCGCATGCATGAAATCGTCGGTGACACGGACCGAGTGGTTGGCGTTCTGGAAGAAGACCGAGCCGTACGCCTCGCCCGTGAACGACGGGTCGTACCCGGCCTCGATGAGCGCCCACGCCTTCTTCTCCTCGAGCATCTTGCAGTTGACGAACTCGAGGATGTCGGGGTGATCCGCGTTGAGGATCACCATCTTGGCCGCGCGACGCGTCTTCCCGCCCGACTTGATGACACCGGCGAACGCGTCGTACCCTTTCATGAAGCTGACCGGGCCAGACGCCATCCCGCCGCCCGCCATCTTCTCTTTCGATGATCGGATCGGCGAGAGGTTGGAGCCGGCGCCCGAGCCGTACTTGAAGAGCATCGCCTCGGTCTTGGCGAGGTCCATGATCGACGTCATGGAATCCTCGACCGAGTTGATGAAGCAGGCGGAGCACTGGGGGTGCGGCTCGACGCCGACGTTGAACCAGACAGGCGAGTTGAAGGCCATCTTCTGGTGCAGGATCAGGTGCGTCAGCTCCGCCCGGAAGGCCTCCAGATCCTCCTCCGTCGCGAAGTAGTGGCCGTCGCGCGCCCAACCGCTGATCGTATCGACGACACGGCTGATGAGCTGCTTGACGCTGCGCTCGCGCTCCGGCGTGCCCAAGTGGCCGCGGAAGTACTTGCTGACCACCACGTTGGTGGCCAGCTGGCTCCAGCTCTCGGGGACCTCGACGTCCGGTTGTTCGAAGACGACCTTGCCGCTTTCGTTGCCGATGCTGGCGGTCCGGATGGCCCACGTGAGCTCGTCGTAGGGATGGACGCCCGGCTTCGTCCAGCGGCGCTCGAAGGTGAGGCCGCGCACACCCCCGGTGCCGGCGGAGGCGAGGGTGGTGGAGCTGACGATTCCGGTCGCGCGGGCCATCGGTGAACTCCCTCCGTGCCTGGGATGGGACGCTATCGCGAGCGGTCCCGGGCGCCACTCCGGCGGCCGACCGCAGGCTGCGAATCTACCGCGCCAAACCCGTTTGTCAAGGTGCAAACACAACATGTAGTGGTGTCCGACCGGCTAGCACCGCAAGATGTGGTGGTCACGTCTCGCGAGGGGGTCGGCAGGCCGGGTCGTCAGACGGGTCGCGGCTGCCCTAGAATGGCCTTCCCCATACCGCAGGCAGGAGGCCCGCGACGTGCTCGAGCTGCGCCAGGCGACGCCGGCGGACGCGCCGCTCGTGTTGGCCCTGACGCTTGCCGCATACGAGGAGTACCGCGGCGTCCTGGTCCCCGAGAGTGGGGTCTTCGCGGAGACCGTGGCGGGTGTGCGACGGCACCTGCAAGGCGATGCCGGCCACTCCCGCGCCACTGGCGGCGGCGGTGAGCCCGCTTCTGGTGCCGTGCTGGCGCTCCTCGATGGCCAAGCGGTGGGCTGCGCCCGCTGGTCGGTGCAGACGGACGAGCCGGAGGGCGGCTTGCACGAGGCCGCCGACGCGCCGGTGATGCGCGGGGCGCGCGCTCAGGGTGGCGCCTATCTCTACGTTGGCCGGGTGGCGGTGCTGCCCGCCCACCGCCGGCGCGGCGTCGCGACCGCGCTGATGACCTGGTGCGAGCGCCTGGCCCAGCGGCGCGGCCTGCACGAGGTGCGGCTCGGCGTGCGCCTCACCTTGCCGCGCAACGAGATCTTCTACGAGCGGCTCGGATATCGGCGTACGGGCGAGCTCGAGACACGCGCCGGGTACGGACCGATCGCGCGCTGGATGGCCAAGCGGGTGGACGACCCCGCATCCTGACCGACGGGCTCTTGCGGTCGAGGGCCGGGCGGCTCACGATGGTCCTGCCCCGAGGAGGGGAGGAGACGATGGTCCACGTCGTGATCGCGCACGGCCGCCTGATCATCGA
>JAKAMV010000553.1 GCA_021812735.1 Chloroflexota bacterium
GTCGGGGGAGAGCAGCACCACGTCGGGCGGGAGGCCCAGCAGCTCCCCGAGCTCGCGCAGCTTGTGGCGGGATCGGGTGGCCACCAGGAGACGACGGCCCGGCGCCGCAGGCGACACTAGCGGCGCACCTTCGCCAGCGCCGCGGCCTGCGCCTCGAACAACTGCGCGAGGCCGGAGCCGGCCAGGTCGAGCAGCGCATCGAGGCCCGCCCTGTCGAACGGCTTGCCCTCGGCCGTGCCCTGGAGCTCCACGTAGCTCCCCGCGTCGGTGCCCACGACGTTGAAGTCCACCTCGGCGCGCGAGTCCTCCGAGTAGTCGAGGTCCAGCATCCGGACGCCGTCGATGATGCCCACGCTCACCGCCGCGACGCGCCCCGTGAGGTGGCGCTCCATGCCGTAGGTGATCAGCGCGGCCGCGAGCGCGACGTAGCCGCCGGTGATCGACGCCGTGCGCGTGCCGCCGTCGGCGACGATCACGTCGCAGTCCACGGTGAGGGTCCGCTCCCCGAGATGGGCGAGGTCCACGACGCCGCGCAGCGATCGCCCGACCAGCCGCTGGATCTCGTGGGTCCGCCCGCCCACCCTGCCCTTCGAGCTCTCGCGCTCAGAGCGCTCGGCGGTTGCCCGCGGCAGCATCTCGTACGTTCCTGTCACCCAGCCGGTGCCCTTGCCGCGGAGGTGCGGCGGGACGCGGTCCTCGATCGTGGCCGCGCACAAGACCTGCGTGTCGCCGAAGCGGACCAGGCACGAGCCCTCGGCCCACTTCTGGACGCCCAGGACGATCTCGACCGCGCGCAGGTCGCCGGGCGATCGCCCGTCCGCGCGGCTGCCGGTGCGGGGTGCGGCCGCGGGCGGCCGGTTGCCGATGCTCATGCCGTAGCCTCCCGTCGCTCGTCCGCCTTGGCGGCGTCCCACAGCGCGTCCAGCTGCTCGAAGGTCATGTCGCGGAGCGCCGTGCCCTGCGCGGCGGCCGCGAGCTCCACATGGCGGAATCGCCGCCGGAACTTGTCGTTGGCGGCCCGGAGCGCCGCCTCGACCTCGATCCCCGTCTTGCGGCCGACGTTGACGAGGACGAACAGGAGGTCGCCCAGCTCCTCGGCGCGGTGCTCGGCTCCCTCGGCCTCCACCAGCTCGCCGACCTCCTCGCGCACCTTGTCGAGGACGCCGTCAATCGAGGGCCAGTCGTAGCCCAGGTTCGCCGCCCGCTCCTGCATCTCCTGGCTGGCCGCCAGCGCCGGCAGGGAGCGCGAGATCCCGTCGAGGGCGCTCTTGACCCCGTCGCCGCCAGCGGCCGCGCGCTCCCCCTGCTTGATCCGCTCCCACTGCCGGTTGACGTCCGACGCGGTCCGCGCCTCCGCCTCGCCGAACACGTGCGGGTGGCGTCGAACGATCTTGGTCGCCAGCGCCTGCCACACGTCGGTGAGGTCGAACACGCCCTCCTCGGCGGCCAGCTGCGCGTGCAGGACGACCTGCAGCAGCAGGTCGCCGAGCTCGCCGGCGAGCTCGGACGTCGCGCCGTCGGCCAGCGCGTCGTAGACCTCGTACGCCTCCTCGAGCAGGTGGTTGCGCAGCGTCAGGTGCGTCTGCTCGCGGTCCCAAGGGCAGCCGTCGGGGGCGCGGAGCCGGTTCGAGATCCAGGGCATGCCCCAAGGCGAGCCCGTCGCCGCCACGGGAGCCAGCGGCCCGAGGTACAGGGGACCCTCCAGATCCCGCGCCGACAGCCCGGACAGCGTGGTGCCGTCGGGCTCGCCGAATCGGCCGACCGGGTGGTCGGCCGGGTAGAGGCGCCGCAGCACGTCGAGCGGGTCACGCCCCCGGGGCCCATGCCGACCGGGCAGCGGCAGCGGAGCGGAGCCCGACGCAGCAGGGGGCGAGCCGGACAGGAGGTGCTCGGCGGGCAGGATCACCAGCGGGATGGAGGGCTCGACCGGGGTGGCCACCAGGCGCTCGGCGGCCACGACGGCAACGCCCGCTGCCGGATCAAGATCCCAGCGGAGCCGGGCCTCCGCCAGCAGCTCGTCCAGCATCGGTCAGCCAGCCCGGGTCAGCTGCCGGAGCTGGTGAGCGCCGGATCCTGCCAGATCGTGTACTTCGCCTTGAGGGGCGAGTACCAGGAGCTGAACGCGTTGGCCTTGATCGAGTCCGCCTGGGCGCCGTCGGGGACCTTGGCCTGCTCCTGGTCCACCCAGAAGAGGTACGTCCCGTCCCCGTCGATCGTGGTGACCGCGCTCACCTTGCCGATCGGGGCCGCGAAGATGGCGTTGGCGACCGCGTCGCTCACCTGGTAGGTGTGCTGGCCGACCCAGCCCACGTCGCCGCCCTGCTGGGACTCGGTCCCGTCCGAGTTGTCCCGGGCGAGCGTCTCGAACTCGTTGAGGCTGGTGGCCTGAGCCGCCAGCTTGGCTGCCCAGGCGCCGTCGGTCGGGTAGTTCATGATCTGGATGATGTGGTAGCCGTACGACGACTTCACCGGCGGCAGGATCTCGCCGGGCTTGAGGCCGGGCGCGAAGATGGCCGCCGCAAACGCCGGATCTAGGCTGTCGCTCTTGGACAGGTAGCCGAGCTTGCCGCCGACGGGCGCGGAGTTGCTGTCGTCGCTCTCCGTCCGCGCCATCACGTCGAACAGGCTCGGGTCCGCCTGGAGCTTGGCGTAGGCGGCGTCGGCCAGCGCCTTCGCCTGGGCCCAGGCCGGATCGGTGGCCGCGAGGCTGGTGGCGCCGTTCGGGTCGTGGTTGGGCGAGAACAGGATGTGCCGGACGCGGACCGCGCCAGGCCCGAGCATGCTGGTGCTGAACTTCATGTAGATCTCGTAGACGTGGCGCTGGGGCGCGCTGGCCATCGCCTGGCTGACGACCCAGTCGTTGAGCTTCGTGTTCGCCGCGGAGAACTTGAACGACCAGTCGAGGTCCGACTGCGAGAGTCCGGCCTGCTGCGCCTGGCTCGCGAAGTTCGGGTCGGTGGTCGGGGCAACGGTGTCGGTGACCTTGCCGATGTAGTAGTTGCCGTCGGCGCCGGTGATGACGTCGGTGGGCGTGTTGAGGGGAGCCGCGAAGAGCGCGGTCACGAACGCGGAGTCGAGCGTCGAGTTCTTGTCGATGAAGCCGACGTCCCCGCCCTGGGGCGCCGTGGTCGTGTCGGTGGACGTGGACTTGGCGATGGTCGCCCAGTCGCCGCCGCCCTTGAGGTCGGCCAGGGCCTGGTCGGCCTTCGCCTTAGCGGCGGCCTTCTCCGCGTCGGTGGCCGACGTCTCGCCGGACGCGAGCGTCGGGGCCACCTCGATCATCCACACGTGACGCAGCTCTGGCTGGGTGGCGGCCTCCTTCTCCGTGGCCGCGATGTCGCTCGCGTTGACGGCCTGGCCGTTCTGCTTTGCCAGGTCCAGCAAGACGGTGCCGTTCGTGAGCTGGTTCACCGCCAAGGTGGTGATGCTGGACACCTCGTTCTGGAGGGCCTGGATGCGCTGGTTGGCGTCCGTTGGCCAGAGGTGCCCCTGCGAGAGGAGCGCGCGCGTCTGCGAGATCTGGTAGTTGATGAGGAACGAGTTGACCTTCTCCTGGCGCGCAACGTCGTCCTTGTTGAGCGTGACGCTGTCGACGGTGATCGCCGGGGCGAGGTGCCCGCTGTACCAGTTCACGGCCCCGGCGATGACCAGGGTCAGCAGGGCCGCGACGATCGCCAGGCCGAAGCCGATGTTGTAGAGCATGTTGCGACGGGTGGGGTCGTCCCAGATGCGGGCGCGACTCGAACCCTGCCGGGGCCGGGAGGTCATGGTGGGTGGAGGTTCCTCGTGGTGAAAGGTCGTGGCGCGGCGGGACGGCCCGGTCGCCACACGGCGCGGACGCCGCGCGATGGTACCGCGTGCGCGCGGGGTCGTGTCGAGGGGCGACTGTCGCGGGATACGCGGAGGTCGGCCCGGCGGATCTCCGAGACGGCGCCGCGGCCTCAGTTCCCGTCGCGCGCGAGGCCGTCGAGCAGGGCGAGATACCGCTCGGACACACGCTCCCAGGCCAGTTCGCCGACCAGCGCCATTGACCGCGCGACGGCCGCCTCCCGGGCGGGCGCGTCGTCCACGAGACCGGCGATCGCCGACGCCAGGGCCCCCGCGTCGCCGGCCGTGTACGTGGCCACGGTCCCCGGCGGGAACGTCGCCTCGACCATCGGCAGGCGGGAGGCCACCACGGGCTTGCCCATCGCCGCGTACTCGAAGATCTTGGTCGAGAGGCTGAAGTCCGTGAAGGGGGTGCGCCGGGTCGGCGCCAATCCGACATCCGCCGCGGCCAGGGCGGCCGGCACCTCGTCGAGCGGCACGCGCCCGTGGAACGTGACGGCGTCGGCCAGGCCGAGGGCGGCCGCCTGGTCGCGGAGCGGCACCTCGGCGAAGTCGCGGCCGTACAGGTCCAGCGTGATCGGCAGGCCGGGCCGCTGGGCCCGGAGGCGGGCCACCGCCTCGAGGGCGACGTCCAGCTCGTAGACCATGGACAGCGCGCCGGCGTAGACCAGCCGGAGCGTCCCGTCGGCCATGAACGGGCGCGGCGGATGCGCCGACGGGTTGAACCGGGCCAGCACCGGCGCGTTCATCACCACGTGGACCTTGAGCGCCGGCACGCCCAGCGCCACGAGCCGCGCCGCCAGGGCGTCGTTGACCGTGATCACGGCATTCGCCACCGCGATCGAGGCGCGCTCCTGGGCCACGAGTGCGCGGTGCACCGCCGGCCGCGAGGCGCCCGGGAAGCGCATCCGGAAGAACTCCGGCATCGCCTCGTGCAGGTCCAGGATCACCGGCACGCCGAGCAGGCGGAGGGGAAGCGCGGCGGCCACCAGGGCATCGGGGATCGTGTGCACCTGGACCAGCGCGTACCGGCGCCTGCCGTGGGCGCGCGTCAGCGCGATGGCGGCCCGCGCCATGAAGTCCGCGTACTCGAGCAGGTACGTCCCGATCCCCGCCCCCTGGTGGCGCTGCACGTCGAGGCGGTGGACCCGGACGCCGTTGAGCACCCCCTCAGCCGGGTCGCCGTCGCGGCGCAGCGAGAACACGTCGACGCCGCGCCCCGCGGCCCGGACGGCCTCCGCCTCGCGCCGGACGCGCGGATCCTCCTCGTAGTAGCTGTGGACCACCATGGCCACGGGCCGGCGGCGGGTCACCGCGGCCCCCCGGGCGCCCGTCGCGGAGCCGTCACGGACGGCATGCGCCGGCGCTCGCGGCGGTTCGAAGTCGGGCTGACCACCCGCGCAGTCTATCGGGATTCGGGTGCCGTCCCGACGCCGCCGGCCCGGCCGCGCCGCGGGCGCCGGGGGTCGACAGGCCGCCCGGGAAGCCATGCTAACCTGCCGCCTGATGCAAACCCAGGTCTCCACCGTGGCGGCGGCGCGGCGCCGCAGACCGCGGCGCGGCCCGCTCACCCTCCTTCGCGAAGCGGCCAGCGAGGTCTACCAGAGCCGGCGCCTGATCACCTACCTCGTGCAGGCGGACCTCAAGAAGAAGGGCTCCGACACCGTCCTGGGCAACATCTGGTGGGTGGTGGACCCGCTGCTCCAGATGCTGGTCTACGTCGTCCTCGTGAGCGTCATCTTCCAGAAGAGCGAACCGGACTACCCGCTGTTCATCTTCTCGGCGATCCTGCCCTGGAAGTGGTTCACGAGCTCGGTCGGCGACGCGATCACCAGCGTCTCGGGCCAGGACAAGCTGATCAAGCAGATCAAGTTCCCCAAGATCGTCCTGCCCACGGCGAGCACCATCGCCGGGATCGCCGGCTTCGCGTTCGGGATGGTCCCGCTTCTGGCCCTGCTGCTCATGTTCTACCGGGACCGCCTGTCGATCATCATCGTCCTGATCATCCCCATCGCCATCGTCCAGCTGGTGTTCACGATGGCCTTCGGCTACCTGGTCGCCGCCACCAACGTGTTCTACCGCGACGTGGCCAACGTCAGCCGCCACGCGCTCCGCATGTGGTTCTACCTGTCGCCCGGCCTGTACGCGGCCTCGGCGCTGGACAGCATCGCGAAGGTCCACCCGACCATCATGAAGCTGATGGAGCTCAACCCGTTCTTCACGCTGTTCGAGTCGTACCGGGTCGTGATCTACGGCACCGACACCTCGGGCCCCGTCATGCCGAACTGGATCCCGCTGATCATCCTGCTCGGCGCGTCCCTCCTGCTGCTCGCCCTCACGACCATCATCTTCAAGCGGGCCGAGACCTCGTTCGCGAAGGTCCTCTGATGCTGACGCCGAACCAGCTCGCGAACGCCAACTACGCGATCGACGTCCAGGACCTGGGCGTCCAGTACAACCTGCGGCTCACGCGGAAGAACACGCTGCGGACGAGCTTCCAGAACCTGCTCAAGCGCGAGGGCGGCGACCGCAAGTTCTGGGCCCTGCGGGAGGTGACCTTCCGGATGGTGCCCGGCGAGTCGCTCGCGGTCATCGGCCCCAACGGGGCGGGCAAGAGCACGCTGCTCCAGGTGCTTGCCGGGATCATCTACCCGTCCGAGGGCGTGATCGACGTCCGGGGCAAGATCTCGAGCCTGCTCCAGCTGGGCGCCGGGTTCGACCAGGAGCTGACCGGCCGCGACAACATCATGCTGGCCGGCGCGTTCCTGGGGATCGACCACAAGACGATGCTCGAGATGCAGCAGCCGATCATCGACTTCGCCGACATCGGCGACTTCATCGACGCGCCCATCAAGACCTACTCGTCGGGCATGCGCGCGCGCCTGGGCTTCTCGATCGCCACCTCGGTCGACCCCGACGTCCTGCTCCTCGACGAGGTGCTCGCCACCGGCGACCAGGTCTTCCGCGAGAAGTCGCGCCAGCGGGTTCTGGAGATCGCGGCCAACGCCAAGGCGGTGGTGCTCGTCACGCACGACATGCACTGGGTCACCGAGTTCTGCAACCGCGCGATGCTCCTCGAGAAGGGCCGCGTGATCATGGAGGGCGACCCCGCCGAGGTGGTCGACGTGCACGTGGAGCACTCGGCGCGCGCGAAGGTGGAGCGCGAGGCGGAGCTC
>JAKAMV010000554.1 GCA_021812735.1 Chloroflexota bacterium
CGAGGAGCGCGGTCTCGCGCTCGTGCACCCGTACGACGACCCGGAGGTCCTGCTGGGCAACGGGTCCTGCGGCCTGGAGATCCTCGAGGACCTGCCCGACGTCGACGTCGTGGTGGTGGCGGTGGGCGGCGGAGGGCTGCTCGGGGGCGTGACCGTCGCGCTTCGCGAGAGCCGGCCCCGGGTGCGCGTGTACGGCGTCGAGCCGGAGGGCTCGGATGCGCTGCGCCGGGCGCTGGCCGCGGGCGCCCCGGTGCCGCTCACGCCCAGGAGCGTCGCCGACGGGCTCAATGCGCCGTCCGCCGGGCACCTCGCCACCGCGATCGCGAAGAAGTACCTCGAGGACGTCGTGGTCCTGCCCGACGACGCCATCCTGGCCGGCCTGCGGTTCTCGGTGGATCGGCTCAAGCAGGTCCTCGAGCCGGCGGGGGCGGCGGCGCTCGCGGCCGTGCTCACCGGCGCGGTGCCGCTTCGCGAGGGCGACCGCGTCTGCGTGATCCTGTCCGGCGGCAACGTGGCCGTGGAGCGCCTGGGCGAGCTGCTGGCCGGCGCCGCCCACCTGGGGTCGGCCGGGTGATGGACGCGGGGGGGCCGCTCGGTCCGGCGACGCCGGCGGGCGCGCAGGCGGCGTCGCCGGGTCCGGCATCATCCACGCCGGCCCCAGCTCCGCCTCGGCTCGAGCCCCCGCCGCCGCCCGCCTTCGGCCCGCCGCCTCCGCCGGTCTTCGCGCGGCTCGGCACACCGGGCCAGTCGTCCATGGCGGCCCCCGTCCTGCCGCCGCCCACCGCCGAGACGCTCGCGATCCCGCTCGGCCCCCGCAGGCTGGTGGGCGTGGCGCTCGACCTCCTGACCCGCCCCGACTCCGGCCTCCGCAGCGCCTCGTTCTACATCGGGCTGATGCTGCTGGTGACCGTGGCGCCCGCGACCGCGCTGCTCGGCGTTGCGGTGGCGTCCGGCAACGCCGACGCCTTCGGCGCCTTCCGCGAGGGGCCGGCACCGCTCTGGATGGTGTGGCTGCTCCTGTCGCTCGTCCCGGCGTTCCTCGGCTTCCTCGCGGCGGGCGTTGAGGCACGAGCGCTGGCCACAGCCGTCATCGGCGGGCGCGCGGAGGGTCGGCCCCTCCGGCTCCGGGAGTCGATCGCGGTCAGCCGAGCCCGGTTCTGGTCGGTGTTCGCTGCCGAGATCCTGGTGGGCATCCTGTCGCTGACCGTCGTGTTCATGCTCAACGCCTTCTTCAGCGCGGTCATCGGAGGCGCCGACGCCATCGGCTACGGGGTCTCGGTGGTCGTGGGCGTCGTGGTGGGGATGCCGTTCATCTACGCGACCGCGGGCATCGTGCTGGGCGAGGCGAGCGCCCTCGAGGCGCTGCGCCGGTCCGTCCGCCTCGCGCGGGCACGCAAGCGGCTCGCATTCGTGGTCACGCTGTTCTCGGTGCTGGCCGGGCTCGTGGTGCAGTTCGGGCTGGGCGTCGCCGCCGACACCGTGTCCCGCGTCGTCTCGGGGGCGGGCCTCGCGGACCACTTCCCGCCGGCCCTGGTCGTCCCGCTGGCCAGTGCCCTCGTGTTCGCCTACGGCACGCTGATCCTCCTCACCGAGGCGATCGCCGCCGCGCCGGCCGTCCATGCGTTCGTCGCGCTCACGCACTACACGGGCGGGCTGGAGCAGGGGCGACGCCAGCCGCTGCGCGGGCTGCGGCCCTGGGACCCCTGGTTCACTCCGGGCCTGGCGGCCGCCGGCGCCGCCGCCCTCGCGTGCCTGGTCCTCGGCGTGCTGGCGATGCCCTTTGGGTAGGCGGCGGCCCTAGTCGATCCCGAGCTCCCGGAGGCGCTCCTCGTCCTCGATGCCCAGGTGGTGCGCCAGCTCGTGGAGGAGCGTGATCCGGACTTCGTCGGCCAGGTCGTCGGGGTGGGGGAAGTCCTCCTCGAGGGGCAGGCGGAACAGCACGATCCGCGTCGGGACCGGGACCCAGTCGCCGCCCCACTCGCCGAGGGGCACCCCCTCGTACAGTCCGTACAGGGTCTCGTCGGGCGCCAGGCCGTTCTCGCGGAGCTGCTCGCGCGTCGGCTCGTCGGCGATCACGACCGCCACGCCGTCGAGGGCCCTGCGGAACTGGGCCGGGATCGAGGCGATGGCGCGGTCGACCAGCCGGTCGAAGCCGACGTGGTGCGGTGCGGGCCGCGGCCGGCGATGGGCGGTCCTGGAGCCCCGGCGTTGCTTGACCATGGCGCCCGTATCCTAGCCGCGATGACCCTTCCCCCCGACGCGCCGGTGCGCTCCGTCGAGATCGACCTGGTGCTGGCGCCGCCGCCCGATCCGTCCCTCGAGCCCGAGGGGTTCCTCGCGGGCGCGGGTGGCGCGCGGGTCCACTTCCTCGACTGGGGCGGGCCGGACGACGGCCCGGGCGTGCTGCTGGTGCCGGGGCTGCTCTCGCCGGCCTGGTCGTGGGCGCCAGTGGCGCGGCGGCTGGCACGGGCGCGGCGCACGTGCGTCATGGACCTGCGCGGGCACGGCCTGTCGGATGCGCCGCCCGACGGCTACGACCTGGCCACGCTGGCCGAGGACGCGGCGCTGGTCGCCGAGGCGTCGGGGGTGGCCGGCGCCAGCGGACGGGTGGTGTTGGCCGGGCACGGATTCGGGGCATGCGTGGCGGCTGCGGCTGCCGCAGCCATGGGCGAGCGGTGCGCGGGCCTCGTGCTCGTGGACGGCGGCATCGAGCGGCTGGCCGAGACGGCCGACCTCGACGCGGACGAGCTGCTTCGCTCGCTCGACGAGCCGCCGGCGGTCCTGCGCTCGATGGACGCCTGGCTCGCCGACCGTCGAGGGTTCGACGAGGCGAGCTGGGACGCCGACCAGGAGCGCGCGGCTCGAGACGCCGTGGTGGCAACCGCCGCCGGGCACCTCGTGCGCGCGGTCCGGCCGTTCGCGGTAGCGGCGCTCGCCTCCACCGTGCTCGCGTACGACCCGGCGGACGTGCTCTCCCGCGTGTCGGCGCCGGTGGTCGCGCTCGTCGCCATGGCGGCGGGAGATCCCGCTCCGCGCCTGGCTGAGCTCCGGCGGGCGGGCGCCGCGCGCGTGGCGGCAGGCCTGGAGCCCATCGGTGTCATCGGTCTGCCCTACGCGGCGCACAACCTGCCCCGATACCGTCCGGCCGAGGTGACGGCGGCGATCCTGGGCGCCGCCGGACTGTTCCGCGCCGCTACGAACTCGACGCGGCGCACGGATCCGGGCGTCGCGTGCCGGTCGGGGTCGCCGCCGGAACGCCATGAACCGTCGCGGCCGTAGCCCACGAGAACAAGATCGGCACGGATGGGCGCGCGACCGGCCCGCAGCGATCTCCGCGAGAGCAGGTCGATGCCGCAGTCGGCGTCATCCTGTCGAGTTCGTAGCCCAGCAGAACAGTCCGCCACCTGCCGAGCTGCGCGAAGCTGCGAGCAGCACCGTCGCGCACCGCGGCACCGTGCCTGCCTGTCGTTGATGCACCGTGTCTGCCTGTCGGCGATGAACACCGTCGGCGTTCCTCGGGCCGTGAACGGTTCCGGCAGGCTCGCCAAGAGCCCCGGTTCAACGGCTTGGCCGACGCTGCCCAGGTAGGCCGCCACCGACGCGCGGTCCGGGAACACCGCAGTAGACCGCAGGTCCCGGCGCGCGACGGTCGTGAACCACGGCCCCAGCCGCGCCTCGCCATTCTCCCGGCTGAATGACGGGCGGGGAGCTGGCGCTCCGATCGCGGACCAGAGCTCGCTCAGCTGCTCATCGCCGTTGGTGATCGCCACCAGCCGTCCGCCGGGCCGGAGGACGCGGGAGATCTCCGCCAGGCCGCGCTCGAGGTCGGGCACGTGGTAGAGCATCCAGGCCGCCAGCACCGCGTCGAACGAACCGTCCGCGAACGGCAGCTCCTCGACGGTTCCGGCGACGGTCGGCACCCCGCGGGCGCGGGCGGCCTCACCATGGCCGAAGAGAGGTCGAGCGCCTTGACGTCGCACCCGAGTTCCGCGAGGCAGCGGGCCGCGAACGCACCCGTCCCGCAGCCCACCTCGAGCAGCCGCGTTGTCGGCAGCGCGGCCAGCGCCGCGATCGCCACGTCGTGCGGCGACGGAGATGTCGGCTCGTCTCGCCAGACCGAGATCCGTGTCAGGAGGCGGTCGGCGGAGGCGTACTGGTGGCGAACGAAGCCGGGGTCGTCGAGGGTCATGGGACGATCTTGCGGCCCCGGCCGCGACGCCAACCCCGGCCGCGACGCCAGCCCCGGCCGCGAAGACGCGCCCGCGCCGCGACGCCGCGCCCGCGTCGCGGCACACCGCTACGATCCGCTGGCCGGCCCAGCCCACCTCTCGGAGACCACCGATGCGCGTCGTCTACTCACCGCTCCACCTCGGCCACGACATCACGACGCAGACCGTGCTCGGCGTCCAGGTCCCCGCCAACGAGGTGGCCGCTCGCGCGGAGCGCATCCGCTCGACGCTCCTCGCCGACGGCGGCTTCGAGTTCGGGGAGCCCACCGAGCACGGTACGGCGCCGATCACCGCCGTCCACGACCCGGGCCTGCTCAGGTTCCTCGAGGAGGCGTGGGCGGGCGCGCGCGCGATCCGCCACCCCTACGGCCACCTGACGCCCGAGACGATCATGGCCGTCGGCCTCGCCGAGGGCATGTCGGACCGCTTCCGCCACGAGACGCCGCGCGCCGACGGCCGGCCGGGCTTCTGGGCGCTGGACACCTCCACGCCCATCGTCGCCGGGACCTATGTCGCGGCGCGGGCCGCGGTGGACACCGCACTCACGACGGTCGACCTCGTGCTCGACGGCGGCGAGGGTGCGGCGTACGGCATCTGCCGGCCCCCCGGGCACCACGCCGCCCGCTCGATGTACGGCGGGTTCTGCTACTTCAACAACGCAGCGGTCGCCGCGCAGGAGATCGCCCGCCGCACCGGCGAGCACGTCTCGATCCTGGACGTGGACTACCACCACGGCAACGGCACCGAGCAGATCTTCTGGCGCCGCGGCGACGTGCTGTACGCGTCGATCCACGCGCACCCCGACCGCCAGTACCCGTACGTGCTCGGCTGGGAGGACGAGACCGGCGAGGACGACGGCGCGGGCGCCAACCTCAACCTGCCGCAGCCGCCAGGCTGCACCAACGAGCAGTACCTCGAGGCGCTCGACCGCGCCCTCGACCGCATCGCGTCGGAGCCCGGCTCGGTGATGGTCGTCTCGCTCGGTTTCGACACGTACGGGCAGGACCCGATCGGCGACTTCGCCCTCACCACGGACGTCTACCACGAAGTCGGGCGGCGGACGGCTTCGGTCGGCAAGCGGCTGGTGATCTTGGCCGAGGGCGGCTACTACCTGCCGGCCCTGGGCGAGAACGCGCGCGCATGGCTGCGCGGGGCCGAGGGCCGGAGCTACGACCCTCGGCCGGTGCTGGGCTTCACCGCCGCCGGAGTTGAGGCCTGAGCCGGGCGGACGCGCCTGGCCGCCCCGGTCCGGGCCAGCAGACCGCCTGCCCCGGCTGCGGCGACCGGCTGCGGGAGGTCGACGGCGCGACGCACCCGTACGTGGGCGCGTCGTCGGCCTGCTGGACGCGGTTCGCCGAGCTGTCCGCCACCCTCCCGCAGCGCGGCACCCCGCTGCGACGGCTCGTCACCGACGCGTACCTGGTCCAGCACCCGGGGGTGCCCGAGCGGCGGGCAATCCAGTCGGTGGGCCTGCACCTGGTGGGCCTGTACCTCGTCCTCGAGCACGGTCTGCCGCCCGCCGAGCTCTCGAGCACGCTCCAGCGAATCCTCGCCCGCCCGCCGGCGTGGCGCTGGCTCGATCCGCCCGAGCCCAAGGGCCCGCTCACGATGGCGAGCCTCGAGGCGGCAGCGAACGAGCCCGGCACCCTGCTCGACGCCGCCATCGAGGCGTATGTCCGCGGCGTGTGGGGTGCCTGGGCGCGGCATCACGGGCAGGTTGCAGCCTGGGCCGACGAGGTCCGCTGAGGGGTACCATCCGCCCGATGCCGCACAACGACCCCGCCGCCCTGCCCGACCACGTCCGCCGGATCGTCAACGAGATCGAGACCGACGACGGGGACGACGCGCCCCCGCCGGAGCCCGGCCGCTCGAACGGCAGGATCGAGTCGGCGGTGCGCCAGATCCTCGTCGAGATCGGCGAGGACCCCACCCGGGATGGCCTCCGCGACACGCCCGCCCGCATGCACCGCATGTACCGCGAGCTCACCGCGGGCTACCACGTGGACGTGGAGCGCCTGATCAACCGGGCCATCTTCGAGGTGGACTACTCCGAGATGGTGGTGGTCAAGGACATCGAGTTCCACTCGCTGTGCGAGCACCACCTGCTGCCGTTCTTCGGCCGCGCCCACGTCGCGTACATCCCGAAGGGCCGCGTGATCGGGCTGTCCAAGATCCCGCGGATCGTGGAGATGTACGCGCGGCGGCTCCAGGTCCAGGAGCGCATGACCCAGCAGATCGCCGAGCTGCTGATGGAGCGCCTCCAGCCCGACGGGGTGGGGGTGGTGCTTGAGGCCACTCACCTGTGCGCGGCGATGCGCGGCGTGCGCAAGCCGGGCACCGTGATGACCACGGCCGCGGTGCTCGGCCTGTTCCGCCGCAACGACAAGACGCGCGCCGAGTTCTTCGCGCACATCGGCCGGCGCTCGCTCGAGGGCTGACAGTCCCAGCGTCTCGAGCCCCGGGCCGGCCCAAAGCGTCGAGGCACGCGCTGTCACCCCTCGCGGCGCTTCGTCCCTGGTTCCCGCGCCCCGCCCCCGTCCCCGGCGCCCCGCCCCGAGTCACGTCGGACTCGCGCCGAGTCACGTCGGACTCGCGCCGGGCGGGCGCGAGCAGGGCGCACGGCGCGGACCAATGCCACGGCTCCGCCGCCATGCGCGGGCGGTGCACCATTGAGTCCGGCCCGACTCGGCGGCCGACTCGGCGTCCGGGCGGCGCGGCCAGGTGGCGCGGCCGGGCGGCCCGCGACTCG
>JAKAMV010000555.1 GCA_021812735.1 Chloroflexota bacterium
GGCAGACGAGATCGCCGAGCTGGAAGCAACCCACCTGTATCGGCCGCTCCGCGTGATGACCGGCGCGCAGGCCGTGACCACCGTGATGGACGGTCGACCGGTCATCAGCCTTTCGTCGAACAACTATCTGGGTCTCACCACGCATCCGCGCCTCGTGCAGGCGGCGCTCGACGCCGTGCGCGACCTGGGCGTCGGCAGCGGCGCGGTCCGCACCATCGCCGGCACCATGGAGCTGCACCAGGAGCTGGAGCGTCGTCTCGCGGCGTTCAAGCACACCGAGGCCGTGCTGACGTTCCAATCGGGGTTCACGGCGAACAGCGGCGTGATCCCGACGATCACGGGCGAGCGGGATCTGATCGTCAGCGACGAGCTCAACCACGCCTCGATCATCGACGGAGTGCGGCTCTCGAAGGCCGCACGCGCCGTATTCCCGCACCGCGACGTCGACGGGCTGGAGCGCGTGCTGCGCGAGGCGCGCGACAAGGGCGGTCCGAACGGGCCGTACGAGCACGTCCTCGTGATCACCGACGGCGTCTTCTCGATGGACGGCGACATCGCGCCGCTGCCGGGGATCTGCGAGGTGGCCGAACGTTACGGGGCCGCCGTGATGGTCGACGACGCGCACGCGTCGGGCGTGCTCGGGCGCAACGGGCGCGGGACCATCGACCACTTCGAGTTGCATGGTCGGGTCGACATTCAGATCGGGACCCTCTCGAAGGCGATCGGCGTGCTGGGCGGGTACGTCGCCGGGCGGCAGCACCTGCGCGACTACCTGATCCAACGCTCGCGGCCGTTCCTCTTCTCGACCTCGCATCCGCCGGCCGTGGCCGCCGCGTGCCTCGCCGCGATCGACGTACTGGAGCAGGAGCCTGAGCGGATCGAGCGGCTCTGGGAGAACACGCGCTTCTTCAAGGCGGGGCTGCAGGCGCTCGGCTTCGACACGGGGGTCAGCGAGACGCCGATCACGCCGGTGATCGTGCGCGACTCGGAGAAGGCGGGCCGCATGAGCGACCGGCTCTTCGAGCTAGGCATCTTCGCGCAGGCCGTGGTCTACCCGACTGTGGCGCTCGACAAGGCGCGCATCCGCACGATCGTTACGAGCGAGCACACGCGCGACCAGCTGCAGCAGTGTCTCGACGCGTTCGCGACGGTGGGCCGAGAGCTGCGCATCATCTGACGGAGCCGGGGCGGCTCCAGGCAGACGGCCTGCACCGCCCCCTACCCGGCCCTCCGCGCCCGCACGTACACACTCGGGCCCGGCGTCACCGGACCCAGCGGCGCCTGCAGCGGCCGCTCCAGCGTCGCGAGCCAGCGAGCCGGGATCCGGTCGCGCAGGATCGGGAGCCGGAACAGCGACACCGCGCGCATCGCCTCGACCCGCAGGCCGGCCCGACGCAACGCCCGTCGCACGTCGAGCGGATGGCGGTCGAAGTGGAGCGGCAGGTACTCGTGCGGCTCGATCGTGAACGGCGACCACTCCTGGCGCCGCAGCGCGTACTTCAGGATCGCCTTCAGGTTGCGCTTGTTCGCGAACTCGAGCACGAGCACACCGCCCGGGCGTAGCACCCGCGCGAACTCGGCGAACACGGCCCCCGGATGTTCGAGATGGTGCACCACACGCACACAGACGACCGCGTCGAACGACCCATCGACGAACGGCAGCGCGTAGGCATCGCCCTGCTCGACCCGGATGCGCGGGTGGTCGCGAAACTGCTCGCGCGCCGCCGCGACGTGCGCCTCGGATGCATCGAAGAGCACTGCCTCACGGTAGCCGCTGTACTCGTCGGCGAGCCGCCCGTAGCCGGCACCGACCTCGATCAGCCGCTCGCCAGTGGGGGGCAGGAGCGCCCGGATCGCGATCCGGTCGCAACGGTCCTCATAGTCGCGCGCAGCCCAGAAGACATCGCGGTAGCGCAGATCATCGTAGCGCGGGATCTCGTGGGAAGGCGGCGAGGGGTCCACGGAGGCGGACGACGCCGACGGGCTGGCCGGTTCGGGCTCAGCTCGTTCGGGCTCAGCTCGTTCGGGGTCAGCTCGTTCGGGGTCAGCCGGTTCGGACTCAGCCGGTTCGCTCGGCTCGGTGGTCGTCATGGCCGCGCCATTCTAGCGGCGGCAAGCAGCATGCTCGGCGGCACATGCTGGGCGACACAGGCTCCGCGTACGGGCCCGCGCCACCCGCCGAAGACGCGCGCCACCCGCCGAACAGGTACCCTGCGCCCGATGCCCATCGCACTCCCCCTGGACGCCCACCTCCACACCCACCTGTCGCCCGACGCCGACGTCCCCCTGGATGCGTATGCGGCCCTGGCACGCGAGCAGGGCGTCGCCGAGATCGCCATCACCGACCACATCGACTTCGTCGCCGGCGACCCCGCCTACCACTACGCCGACTACGACCGTCGCGTCCGCATGGTCCGCGACGCCGCGGAGCGCTGGGCCGGCGAGCCCGTCATCCGGCTCGGTCTGGAGGCCACCTACGAGCACGGCGTCGAGGAGGCGGTCCGCGACTACCTCGCCCGACACCCCTACGACTACGTGATCGGGTCGGTGCACATGACCCGACGTACGCCCTTCCGTGACCCCGGAACTGCAGCGACCTGGTGCGCCGGCAAGACTCATCGCGAGGCGACCGACTTCTACTGGGACGAGGTCGAACGCGCCATCCGCAGCGGCCTCTTCGACACGATCGGCCATCTCGACTTCATCAAGCGCTACACGCAGCCGTACCTCGGGCCGTTCGAGTACGAACCCCACGCCGACATCTACGATCGACTGCTGCGCGCGTTGGTCGAGACCGGGGTAGCCCTCGAGATGAACGCCTCGGGGCTCCGGCAGGAACCGCACGAGCCGTATCCACCGCCAGCTGTCGTGGCCCGCTTCCGCGAACTGGGTGGCGAGCGAGTGGTCGCCGGCAGCGACGCGCATCGAGTGGAGCACTTCGCCTTTGGCCTGACCGACGTCTACCGGTCGATCGGGCGGGCCGGCTTCCGCGAGCTCAGCTTCCGACGTGGCGGAGGTCGGGTGGCGGTCGAGCTGTCGACCAAGCTGGTGCGCGCGCTGCTGGGCGCCGGGGCGGGACCGAACATGGGACGGGGGTGACGCGTGCCTGACGGCGATCGGATGCGGCTGACGGTCGTGGGGTGCGCCGCCGCCTGGAGCAGGGTGCCCGGGCGAGCGTCATCGTCGTACCTGGTCGAACTGGACGCGCCCGGCGATCCAACGGCGCCGGCCATCCTCCTCGACATCGGGCAGGGCAGCTTCGCCGCGCTGTCTGGTTACCGCGACCCGGCCACACTCGGCGGCGTGCTGATCTCGCACGTGCATCCCGACCACTGCATCGACCTGGTCCCGCTGCGGCTCTACCTGCGTTACGGGTGCGAGCCCGCCCGCACGGTGACGTTGCGCGGGCCGGCCGAGCTGCGGCAGCGGTTCGACGGGCTGACCAACGAACCGGACTTCCTGTGCGACCTGCCGGGCGACCCGCTGGCCCCGGGTGCGATGTCGTTGGCCGGCTTCCACGTCTCGGTCGCGCCGGTGCTGCACGTCGGGGAGAGCTTCGCGTTCCGGGTGGCCCCGGCGGGCGACTCCTCCGCCGCCGGGCTCGTCTACTCGGGCGACTGCGGCCGGGCGGACGACCTGCTGGCGTTGCTCCGTCCCGGCGATACCCTGCTGGTCGAGGCCTCGCACGGCGCGGGCCCGATCATCGAAGGGTTGGCCCACCTGAACGCCGCGGAGGCGGTGCGGGTCGCGACGGCCGGCGGTGCCGCGCGGCTGGTGCTCACGCATCTCTTCGACGATGTCGACCCGCGGGCTGCGCTCGAGCTGGCGCGGTCGTCGTTCGCGGGCGAGACGGTGCTCGCGGAACCTGGGCTGCGGCTGACGATCTGATCCGGTTGGCGGCGCGGCCGCCCACGGGTCTGTTCCGCGCCAAACATGAGACGACGAGCGCAGGTCAGGGTCCCGCGCCCGTCGTTCTCATGCATTGGGGCTCAGTGCCCCGGATGACTACCTGTCGATGCGCCCCAGCAGACGTCCGCGGAGCAAAGTCAGCACGACCAGGGCCAGCGAGCCGGTCACACCTTCGACGCCGCCGGTGCTACCAGGCGTGCCGGTCGCACCCAGAACGGCTGCCGTTGCGCTCGGCGACGGGCTCGGGCTCCCGCTCGGGCTCGGAGACGACCCCCTCCTTGCAACCAGACAGCGTCAGGACCCCGGCAGACCCCGTGCGAGCGTCCCACCGAGTGGCGCATCATCCCCCGGTGCTGCTCCGCTACCTGCGCTCGCTGACCGGGTTCGAACGCGACGCCCGACTCTTCCTGCTGGTGACCGTGGCCTCGGGCTCCGCTGTCAGCCTCTGGTGGATCGACTTCAACCTCTACCTGCGCAGCCTGGGGATCGACCCCGCGCTGATCGGACTGGTCGCGACGGCAGGGTCGTCGGCGTCGCTGGTGATCGCGTTCCCCGCCAGCATCGTGTCGGATCGGGTGGGGCGCCGACTGGTGCTGTTGGGCGGCGCTGCGCTGATGACGGCGGCCTTCGTCGGGCTCCTCGTCACGAGCGCGCTCCCCGCGCTCTTCCTGCTTGCAGCGGCGTTTGCGGCCGGGAACGGCGCCATGAGCGTGGTGTCGCAGCCGTTCTTGGCCGAGCATTCGCGGGCCGACGAACGCAGCGAGCTCTTCGCCGTACAGTTCGCGATCTCGAACGGCACGAACGTGGCGGCCGCGCTGCTCGGCGGGTTCATCGCGCAGGCAGTGGCGCAGGCGGGCGGTTTCGATCCGCAAGGGCCGCAGGCGTACCGGGTGCTGATCGCGCTGATGGCGGGGTTGGGCCTGGTGGCGGTGCTGTCGCTGACGCGGCTGCGCGACGACCGACCGGGTCGGTCGGCAGGGCGAATCGGGCTGACCGAGCGTGCCGACGGTAGGGTCGGTCGGCAGGGCGGATCGGACCCGTCGGGCGTGCCGGGGGTCGACCTCCCTGACGTCGACAGCTCGAGCGAACGCCGCCGCACCGTCGGGCTTTCGTCGATCCTGCGCGACGGGATCCGGGTCTCCGACCGGGGTGACTTCGCGCGCCTCTTGCTGCCAGGCTTCCTGATCTCGCTCGGTGCCGGGCAGGTGATCCCGTTCCTCAACGTCTTCATCGAGGGGCGCTTTGGGCTCCAGCTCGCGTCGCTCAACGCGCTGTTCGCGATCACCGGCGTGGGGACGTTGGTCGCCACGCTGATCCAGCCCGCGCTCGCCCGGCGTTTCGGCAAGATCGGGTCGGTCGTGCTCGTCCAGGCGGCGAGCATCCCGTTCATCGTCGTGCTTGGCTTCTCGCCGATCTTCTGGACGGTCGCGGTGGCGATGGCGGTCCGCAACTCGCTGATGAACGCCGGCAACCCGATCTTCGGGGCCTTTGCGATGGAGCGGGTGCGGCCAGAGGAGCGGGCCACGTTCTCGGCCGCGAGCTCGCTGCTCTGGTCGCTGGGCTGGGTCATCGCGGGGCCGTGGTACAGCCTGCTGCAGGCGACGCTCGGGTTCAACGCCGGCTACATGGTCAACTTCATCACGATCATCGTGCTCTACACGGTCGGGACGGCGCTCTACTGGATCTGGTTCGGGCGAAGCGAGCGGCAGGCGTTGCTGAGCGGCGACGGGTCGGCCCACGTGACCCCCCGCGTCTCCCAAGGTGCCACTCCGTCCTACCATTGCCCAGACCAGCACGCCGCCTCTAGGCTGCCGTCGCCTCCAGGCACAGCGCCGCCTCGAGGCCGCCGATGAGGACGCCGCGCCCGTAACCCATGCTCGCCACCCGGAGGAAATCGTGACCGAGCCCGCTCTTCGCAGCTTCGACGTGACCCGACCACTCCGCACACTCGTGCGCGAGTCCGTCGAGCGCGCCTGGGCTCGGGCGGTCGAGTCGGGCACCCTTCCCGCCCCAGCAGGCGCTACCGCACCAGCGCCCCCTGTCGAGGTCGAGGTCTCGCGCCCCGACAACCCCGCGCACGGCGACTTCGCCACCAACCTCGCGCTCAAGCTCGCCCGACCCCTGCGCCGGCCCCCACTCGAGATTGCCCGCGCCCTCGCTGACGAGCTCCGGCGCGACCCCGAGCCGATCGGATCGGTCGATGTCGCCCCGCCCGGTTTCCTCAACATGCGCCTGGATGCGGCGGCGGTCGAGCAGGGCGTCGACGCGGCCTGCGCCGCGGGTCCCCTCTTCGGCCGCATCGCCAATCCCCGGCCCCGACGCATCAACGTCGAGTTCGTCTCGGCGAACCCCACCGGGCCGCTCCACATCGGCAACGCCCGCGGCGCCTTCGTGGGCGACCTCCTCTGCCGCGTGCTCGAGGCCGCCGGTCAGGCCGTGACTCGCGAGTACTACTTCAACGACTTCGGCTCGCAGGTCCGGCAGCTGGGCGCGTCGGTGCTGGCGGTCCGCGGCGGCCGCGAGGTTCCCGACGACGGGTACCGCGGCGCGTACGTCCACGATCTGGCACGCGAGCTCCCCGACGAGATCCGGGCGCGCGCGCTCGAGCCCGGTGCGGACCCCGACGCGGTCGTCGGCCGGTGGGCGTCCGAGCGCGTGCGGGCGGGGATCGAAGCGAGCCTGGCACGGCTCGGCGTTCGCTTCGACGTCTGGACCAGCGAGGGCTCGCTCTACCGCGATGGCTGGGTCGATCGCGCGGTCGAACGGCTGCGTGAGGGCGGCTGGCTCTACGAGCAGGACGGTGCGCTCTGGTTCCGCTCGACCGCGTTCGGCGACGACAAGGACCGCGTCGTGCGGCGCTCCAACGGCCAGTTCACGTACTTCGGATCCGACATCGGGTACCTCCTGCAGAAGTTCGATCGCGGCTTCGAGCACCTGATCTACGTCTGGGGCGCGGACCACCACGGCACGGTCGCGCGCGTCCGCAACGCGGCGCAGGCGATGGGCTTCGACAAAGATGCGGTCGAGATGCTCCTGATCGCCTGGGTTCGCTTCGTGCGCGACGGCC
>JAKAMV010000556.1 GCA_021812735.1 Chloroflexota bacterium
GTGGTCGGCTTCGCCATCCTCCCGGCATCGATCATCGCCGGCCTCCTGTGGGACCGCGTCAGCCAGCCAGCTGCGTTCTGGTTCGGCGCGCTGTGCGCGGCGGGAGCGATCGTCCTGCTCGCCCTCGTCCGGCGCCCAGCGAAGGTTCCACTGACGTCCGAGTTGGATCAGCGCCTGGGCGACACGCAGCGCGGCTCGGCGACCGACACGTAGCGCCCGGCCCTGTGGCCCGCCTGTCGCTCGTCCGGCTCATCCGTGCTCCCGGCCTGCGGCAGCCGCGGCGCAGTGGGTACCACCGGCGGCGTGGGCGGCCAGCGGACGCAGCGTTCGGGATGGGCCGCGTAGGCGGCGAATCCTCGGGCGTCGACGACCCGGCGGCCACCGCCCAGCTCGCCACAGGGCGCCTGCGCCGCAAGATCCCCGAGCTCGTCGACGCGCTGCACGGGCACTTCGAGGCGCATCACGCGCTGCTGGTGTCCGAGGTGCTGGCCCGCATCGACGCCGCGAGCGCGACCGTCGAGCGGCTCGACGCCGAGATCGAGCGGGAACTGCTCCCTTTCGCTGAGACGCTCGGGCTGCTCAGCACGATCCCGGGCGTGGGCCGACGGACCGCCGAGGTGCTCATCGCCGAGACCGACGCCGACATGGACCGCTTCCCGTCCGCCGCCGACCGTCCAGAGTCATTTCGGGTCAGACTGGAGCACGGTCGGCGGCCTCCGTATGTGGCAACTCCCGCGTTCAGGCGTGGGTGATCCACGACCTTACGCAGGCGCCGACCTCTCCATACTGACTACGGATCCGCGCTCGCAGCGCATCCGGGCGAGTCGCAGGGGCGGCCGCCCGTCGCAGGGGCGGCCGCCCCAGGAGTGATACCCAACCGTACTGGACCGTGCCCGACTTTCACCCGATGGTGGTGCCCGGCCGCACCAGCGATGCTTGGCAGTACCGGTCCCGCCGGCCCTCTACCCGGAGCGTGTTCGATGCCGCGACTGACCAGCAGAGTCTTCACCGACCTCGCGATCTGGATGATGGGGTTCGGCCTTCTCATCGGCCTCGTGTTCCCGCCGTTCTGCCTCCTCCTGGGGCTCCCCGGCTCGCGCGTGATGACGCCCCTCTTCTACGCCTCGACCATCGTCGCGGGTCTCGTCGTGGGGGCCGTCAACTTCGCGCTCTCTCGGCTCGTCGTCGGGCGCCGCCTGCGGCTGCTTGCCGACCGAATGGGAACCGTCGAGCACCAGCTGGCTGCGGCGGTCTTCAGCCACGATTGGAGTGGCTGTGACCCGGAGGGATGCGTGCTCCCGGTCGACTCGCAGGACGAGGTGGGGGCGAGCTCCGGCGCCTTCAACCGCCTCATCGAGACACTGGCCCGGAGTCATGCGGTCGAGAACGCGATGCGCGACTTCAGCGCCGTTCTCTCGAGGGAGTTCGAGCTCGAAGGCCTCGGCAACGCGGCTCTCGATGGGCTGCTGCGCCACACTGGCGCAGAGGCCGGCGCGATCCTCATCGCACGCGAGGACCGGATGGAGCCCCTGGCCAGCCACGGCCTGCGTGGGACCGACGGACTTGCCGACAGCAACCATGTGCGACGAGTCCTGCGCCTCAACCGCACCGAGCACCTGCACGTCGAGGCACCGGACGTGATCGTCGACTCGCTGCTTGTCGGCCAGGCCGCTCGCGAGATCCTGGTGGCACCCGTCACGTTCAAGAGCGTGCCCTCGGGGTGATCGTCCTGGCCACTCCGGGGCACTTCGAGCGCGACGGCATTGAGCTCATCGAGCAGCTTCGGGCCGACCTCGGCCTGGCGGTCAACAACGCCCTCGCCCATGACCGGCTCGAGCGCCTCGCCGCAGTGGACCCGCTGACCGACGCCTACAACCGGCGGTTCGGGCTCGCCCGCCTGCGGGAGGAGTTCTCCCGAGCTGTGCGGGCCGAGAACCCGCTCGGGGTCCTGATGCTCGATCTCGACCACTTCAAGGCGGTCAACGACACCTACGGCCATCTCGTCGGCGACCGCGTCCTGCGAGCCGTCGCCGACGCCTGCCGGCGGGTCGTCCGCGAGGGCGACGTCCTCATCCGCTACGGCGGCGAGGAGTTCCTCGTGCTGCTGCCCGGGGCGGGTCCAGAGGACGTCAGGCAGATCGGCGAACGGATCCGACGCGCGGTCGCGGAGACGTCGATCGAGGACGGCGACCTGCGGGTCGGCGTGACGGTCAGCCTCGGCGGCGCGACCTACCGGGAGACGTCGGACTCGCCGAACTCCCTCGTCGCCCTGGCGGACGGCGCGCTCTACGTGGCCAAGGAGGGCGGACGTGACCGACTGGCGCTGGCGTAGCCCCGGAGAGTGGGATGTGGTTCAGCGGCAATGACGCGACCACGATGGGCCAACAGGACTTGCCGACCGCCGAGCCCCGTTCCACGATCTGATGACACCCTCACATGCCCACGAGACGGGGGTATCCACGTCGCTCTCGGATTGCGTCGGGGTCGAGACTCCTCCCTCGGGACGCCGAACTCCTCGGCGCTCGAATGACGAAGCATGTCTGTCCGATGCGCACGCATGTGACCCTCCGACCGGACGGTCGCGACGCCACCGGGGCCGGCCTCCTCCTCGCAGTCGAGGCACTGCCATGAGGTGCGATCGCACTCGCAGTCCGGTCTGCCGGCCGACGAGGCGGTAGGGTGGCCACGCGAGACCGAGCCCCGGCACGACTGCCGCAAGCGCCTCTTGCCTGGCTTCGTAGGGGATCTCGGTGGCATTCGAACCGGAGCTCGTCTCGTGGCTCGACCGCCAGCTCCCGGCTGACGGCACCTCGCCCGATGACTTCCTGGACCACCAGGTGACGCCGCGGATTGTGGCCGGCCTGCCGCCGACCCCCGGGCCCGTGCTGGTCGGCGTGGCGGACGACGAGCCGGCCGTCCTGCCTGGATAACCTTTCGGTGTGGGCACTGCCTGCACGATGGCCTAGCCCGCCCGACTGTCGGCACAGGCGCCAGCTGCGTGGTTATCGCCAAGCCTTCCTCGTCGGCCCTCGCGGAGGCGGCAGCTGAACGGCGGCTCAGTCCGGCAACGGGAACGCTCGAACGTGGGCGGCATCGATGCTGAACCGCACCTCGCTTCCCGTCTCGATCCGGGCGGCGTCTCGGCTGGGCAGGTCGGCGTAGAGCCGAGCGGTGACGCCGCCGTTCACAAGGATCACGAGGTGGAGCCTCGTGAGCGAGCCGAGATACACCTTCATCTCCACGGCGGCACCCTGGCCAGCTGGCGCCACGCCATCAGCGCTCACCGTGACGTCCTCGGGCCTGAAGAAGACGATCGCCTTGTCGACCGCCCCGAGAGGGGCTGGCAACGAGAACGCGTCGGCCAGGCGGACCCGCCCGTCAGTCACCGGCAGCTCGATCGCGTTGCGGCTACCGACGAACGTGGCCGCGAACGGCGTCGCCGGCTCCTCGTAGAGCGTGGGCGGCTCGGCGAGCTGCTCCACGCGGCCGTGGTTCATCACGGCCACGCGGTCCGCGATCGCCATCGCCTCAGACTGGTCGTGGGTCACGTACAGGGCGGTCGTCTTGACGGCCTGCTGGACACGGCGGATCTCGTCGCGCAGCCGCCCGCGCACCAGCGCGTCGAGCGCCGAGAGCGGCTCGTCGAGCAGCAGCACGTCGGGTGCCGGCGCCAGCGCACGCCCCAGCGCGCACCGCTGCGCCTGGCCGCCGGAGATCTGATTCGGGTAGCGGTCCGCCTGGGGAACCAGCCGCACGAGCTCGAGGAGCTCGTCCACACGCGCCGAGACCTCCTTCGCCGACCGCCGGCGCACCGACAGCGGGAAGGCGATGTTCTGGCGAACCGTCATGTTGGGGAACAGGGCGTAGCTCTGGAACACCATGCCGATCGGCCGCTCGCGCGTCGGGACGGCCGACACGTCCCGGCCGCCGATCTCGATCTGCCCGCCGTCGATGCGCGTCAGCCCGGCGACGGAGCGCAGCAGCGTGGTCTTGCCACAGCCCGAGGGCCCGAGCAGCGCGAGCAGCTCACCCGATGCGACGTCGATCGAGACGTCGTCGAGCGCGCGCACGGCGCCGTAGCGCCTCGTCACGCCGCGCAGGCTGACAGCGGTCATGCGATGGGCCTCCCCTCGTTGGCGCCGACTCCGGGGAGCAGGCGCACGGACTGGCCGCGGCTCCGGTACACGACGATCGCCGACAGGACGAACAGGACGATGAAGGAGATGACGGTCACAGCGGCGAGCCGGTTGAAGGCGCCGGGCTCGCCGCTGTACGAGCGGATCTGGCTGGCGCTCCAGATCGGGCTCGTGAAGACGCCGCGGGCGAGGGTCTGGACCATGGCGAACTCGCCAAAGCTGGTGGCGAACGAGAGCAGCGCGCCCGACACGATGCCCGCGCCGATGTTCGGCAGGACGACGCGCCAGATGATGCGGAGCGGCGAGGCGCCGCAGGCCTCCGCAGCTTCGGACAGTTGCTCGATCCCCGACGCCGCCATCGAGCCGTCCACCGCCCAGTACATGAACGGGAAGGCGATCGCGGCGTGGCCGAACACGAGCAGCGGCAGCGTCCCCTGCAGCGACGGCGCCACCAAGCCGGAGAACTGGAGCAGCCCGAAGGCGATCACGATGTACGGGAGCGCGAACGGGATGGCGGCCGCGATCTCGATCCAGGTCCGGATCCGCGGGTTGCGCACCCGAGCCCAATACGCAGCCGGGACGACGAGGGCGATGTCGATGGCCGCGGTTAGGGTCGCCAGGAGGAGCGTGACCTCGAACGCCGACTGGACGGCGCTGTTGGTCACCGTTGAGGCCCACCACTCGAGCGTGTAGCCGTCCGGCAGCACGTGGTCGCTCCAGCGGGTGGCGAACGAGTAGAGGAGGACCGCGACCATGGGCAGGATCAGGTAGACCGCGATGGCGCCGAACAGCAGCGCCCGACCGACGCGGCCCCGCAGGGAGCGGCCCTCGCTGTGACGGATCACAGCCATCGGACGGCCCTCCGCAGGAGCAGGCGATACGACACCAGCGACACCACGGCGATGGCGAGCAGCACCACCGAGAGGATCGCGGCCTGGCCCGTGCCCGAGATCACATCGGACTGGAGCACCGACCCGATCTGGAGCGTGATGAGACGGGCCGCGGTTCCCCCGCTCTGTCCGGCGAGGCCGTAGGCGATGCCGTAGATGCCGATGGTCCAGGTGAAGATGAGCAGCCAGCCGGCCGCGATGAACGGGGTCAGGATCGGCAGGCCGACGCGCCGCCAGAACTGCCAGCGCGTGGCCGAGGCCACCTGCGCCGCCTCCCACCAGTCGTCGTGCAGGATGCTCATCGCGGGGATCGTGAGAAGGACGAACAGCGGGATGTTCGTGTACAGGTAGGCGAGGAGCAGCGCGGCCACCGACGACGAGCGGGGCGGGTCGAACGCGAGCCCGAGGCCCTGGACGGCGAGCGTGAACATGCCCACGGCGCCGAGCGTGGCTAGGTACGCGAAGGCGAGTCCGATCCCGCCGAAGTTCGCGGCCACGTTGAGCAGGCCCAGCCAGAACGCGCGGTGGCCGGCGAACATCCGGCTGATGAGCCAGGCGACGGGCGCGCCGATCAGGGTGGTGACGGAGGCGCAGGCGATGCCCAGCTCGACGCTGGTCAGGATCGCGTCCTGGTTCGAGGCGCGGCCGAGCACCTGGCCCCACAGCGCGAGGCTGGGCGCGCCCTTCACCCAGAATGCCTGGATGAGCAGCGTGATGATCGGCGCGACGAGGAACAGAGCCACCAGGAGGAGCAACGGGATCGCCGGAGCCCAGCGTGCGAGCAGAGTCATGGCGCGTGTCAGAGGGGAGGGCCGGGACGGCGTCGCCGCCCCGGCCATCGAAGTCCCGGTCAAGGGAGTCGCTTCTGCTGGCTCAGCCAGCGCCGCCGACCTGGTCCACCCAGATCGAGTGGATGTTGGTGATGTCGATCTTGGACACGTCGATGTTCTGGACGGCCTTGTACTGGTCGTCCGGCAGCCACAGGGTCTTGGCGTCGGCGCCCAGGGTGAGCTTGCCGCCGTCGATGACCGAGCGGATCGGGCGGGCGCCGAACTTGGCGAAGATGGTCTGGCCCTGGTCCGACAGGATGAAGTCGAGGAAGGCCTTGGTGAAGTCGGCGTGGGCGGCGTCGTACTGGTTGGCGATGATCGCCGACGGGGCGTAGATCGAGCCGTCGGACGGGATGACGACCTGCGCGTTGACGTTCTTGGCCTTCTCGGCGTTGGCCAGCGCGATCAGGTTGAAGTCGTACTTGATCTGGATCGGCACCTCGCCCTTCTCGAAGGTGTCCGCGTTGCCCTCCGACGAGGCGAGGTTGCCCAGCAGCGCCTTGCCGTACGTCACGCCCTTGCTGTAGTCGTCGAGCGTGCCGCCCGCGGCGAGGTTCATCGCGACGAACGCCATCGTGGCCGTGCCCGAGGACCCGGGCTTGCCGAAGCCCACGAGGCCCTTGTAGGCGGGCTTGACGAGGTCGGCCCAGCTGGTCGGGACCGGGATGTTCTTGGACTTGAGGAAGTCGACGTTGACGACGTACCCGGGGACGCCGACGAAGGTGGCCTCCCACCCCGGGGCGTGGAGCGTGGCGGGAAGCGTGGCGGCGTTTGGCGCCTCGTACGGGGCGAGCACGCCCTTCTGGACGGCGGTGCCGGCGAACAGGATGCCGATGTCGGCGAGGGCGGCCTTGGGCGCGTTCTTCTCAGCGTCGAACGCGGCGATCTCCTCAGCCGAGGACATGTCCTCGCCCAGGCTGCGCTGGTGGTCGGTGTTGCAGTCGTACTGCCAGTTCGTCTGGCAGAAGGTGGTGAACATCTGGCCGTAGTTGGCCCAGTCGTTCGGGGCACCGTAGGTGGCGACCGTGTGGCCCTGCTGTCCCGCGGCGGCCATGTCGGGCGCGGCAGACCAGCCCGTGGCGGCGGCCGAGGCCGGCGCGGCTGCGCTCTGGGCAGGGG
>JAKAMV010000557.1 GCA_021812735.1 Chloroflexota bacterium
GGGGCATCACCATCCCTCAGGCCGTGGACCCGGTGCCGAGCCCGGGCCCCGACGCGTCGTTCAGCATCCCCGGGATCACGCCGGTCGTGATGCCCAATGACCAGTTCTACCGCATCGACACCGCGCTGATCACCCCCTCGGTCGACATCGCCGCGTGGAACCTGCGCGTGTACGGCTTGGTGGACAAGGAGGTCAGCCTGACCTTCGAGCAGCTCGTGCAACTGCCGCTGGTCGAGCGCTACGTAACCATCGCCTGCGTCAGCAACGATGTCGGCGGCAATCTGGTGGGCAACGCCAAGTGGACCGGCGTCAGGCTCTCGGAGGTGCTCGGGATGGCCGGTGTGCAGCCGAGTGCCACCCAGATCGTCCCGCGCTCGGTCGACGGCTGGACCGCGGGGTTCCCGACCGCCTGGATCACCGACCCAGGCCATCCGCGCGAGGCCATGATCGCGGTCAAGATGAACGACGCGCCGCTCCCCGTGGAGCACGGCTTCCCCGCCCGCCTCATCGTCCCGGGCCTGTACGGCTACGTGTCGGCGACCAAGTGGCTCACTGAGATCCAGCTGACCACGCTCGAGGCCGTCGACGCCTACTGGGTGCCGCGCGGCTGGGCCAAGGAGGCGCCGATCCTCACCCAGTCGCGGATCGACGTCCCGCAGGACGAGGCAAGCCTCAAGGCGGGTCCCGTCGCCGTCGCGGGCGTCGCCTGGGCACCCGACCGCGGGATCTCCAGGGTGGAGGTCAGCATCGACCAGGAGCCCTGGCAGGCTGCGACGCTGGCCACCGAGCTGTCCCCCGCCACCTGGGTCCAGTGGAAGTACACCTGGCATGCGACGCCGGGCCGGCACACCATCGAGGTCAGGGCCACCGACGGCACGGGCACGGTGCAGACGTCGCGGGTCACACAGCCGGCGCCGGACGGCGCGCGCGGCCACCACACCATCGTCGTCCACGTGGCCTAGGCAAACCGTCCTGGGGCGAGCTGGGTTCGGCGCGGCCGCCTGCCGGCCGTATCGGGTACCCTCGAACGCCTGATGCCTCGACGACGCCACATCTTCGACTCCCCCGACCGCTTCGTGCCCGGCACCGTCGGGACGCCCGGCAGCCGGACGTTCTACCTGCAGGCCCGCGAGGGCGCGCGCGTCGTGTCCGTGTCGCTCGAGAAGGTCCAGGTCGCCGCGCTGTCCCAACGCCTGCTCGAGCTGCTCGAGGAGCTGGAGCGCCGGGGCATCGCGGAGGCCGCCGAGATCGAGGGCGAGGTGGGCGACACGGCGGCGCTCGACGAGCCCATCAACGAGGCGTTCCGCGCCGGCACGCTGACGCTGGGCTGGGACACGGCGGACGAGATGGTGATCCTCGAGGCGCGCGAGCTGACCGACGAAGAGGAGGCGGACGAGGACGACGACGAGGACGACGACGGGCCCGATCAGTTCCGCGTGCGCGTCGCGCCCGCCGAGGCCCGTCGCTTCGTCGCCCGCGCTGTGCGCGTGCTCGCCGCGGGACGGCCGCCCTGCCCGCTGTGCGGCCAGCCGCTCGACCCGCAGGGCCACCTCTGCCCGCGCCGGAACGGCCACCTGCTGAACTGAGCTCGCGGCCGATGCCGGACGACGAGACGCTCGACCCGGCCGTGCACCCCGGCCGTGCCGCCGACGAGGCGGAGCTCGAGCGCGACATGGCCGATGAGCTCGAGGACGAGGAGGCGGCCGAGCAGGAGGCGACCACCAGCATCGACGCGCTGGGGCTGCCGATGCCCGTGCTCCCCGAGGCGGAGGCGCTGGGCCTGCTGGCCGGCGGTGAGCTGGAGCTGGTCGGCCGCCTGTGGGTCTCGTCCAACAACGCGCTGCTCGGCGTGGTCCGAGGCGGCGGCGTCGAGGCGGCCGTGATCCACAAGCCGGTGGCTGGGGAGCGGCCGCTGTTCGACTTCCCCGACGGCACGCTGGCCAGCCGCGAGGTGGCGTCGTTCGTCGCCTCCCGAGCGACCGGCTGGAACATCG
This sequence comes from Chloroflexota bacterium, assembly GCA_021812735.1. The sequence goes on from JAKAMV010000557.1 coordinate 1,995, forward strand.
TGCCGCCCACGGTGCTCCGCGACGGCCCGCTGGGGCCGGGCATGCTCCAGCTCTGGATCCGCACCGATCCGGCCGTGGACCCGGTCGACCTGATCAACGGCAGCGACGCTCGACTGCGGCGGATCGCGGTGTTCGACGCCGCCGTCAACAACACCGACCGCAAGGCCGGCCACCTGCTGCCCGTGCCCGGCGGCCACATCTACGGCGTGGACCACGGCGTGACGTTCTCGCGCGTGCCCAAGCTGCGGACCGTCCTGTGGGCGTGGCGCGGCGAGCCGTTCACCGACGACGAGCTCGCCGTGCTGCACGCCCTCCGGGAGGGCGTCGGCGCGGACCTGGGCAGTCGACTCCGCGAGCTGCTCGACCCGGCCGAGGTGGCCGCCACGGCGCGCCGCCTCGACCGCCTGCTGGAGGCGGGCCTGTTTCCGCAGCCCGACCACCGCTGGCCGGCCGTGCCGTGGCCGCCGGTCTGAGCACGGGCGGCGCCCGACCGCGCGGCGGGGGTGCGCAGGGTGCGTGCGCCGGTGGCACGATGGGTGCATGCGCAGCTGGAACGGCTGGGGCGACGAGGACGACGCCACGACGGTGGGCGCCGGGGGGCGGCGGCTCCTCGAGTCCAGCGTCGGCCCGGGCACCCCGCCGCGGGAGGCCACGCTCGCCGAGGTGGTCGCGGGCGTCCCGCCATCCCGACTGCGGCCGATTGACGACCTGCGGCTGACCGTCGACCGGGAGACGCGCGTCCGACGGGCGCGCGGCCAGTCGCTGCCCGACCTCGCCTCGCTCCGGTACGGCCGGCTCGACGCGGTGCCCGACGCAGTGGCGCGCCCGGCCGAGACCGGCGACGTCCGCCCCCTGATCGACCACGCCCGGGAGGTGGGGGCGCGGCTCATCCCGTACGGCGGCGGCACGAGCGTCGTCGGGGGCGTCAGCGCTCGGCGCAGCGAGGATCCCCTGATCACCGTTGACCTGGGCGCGCTCGTGGGCGTGCCCGGCGTGGACGAGCGGAGCGGCCTCGTGACCGTCCTCGCCGGGACGACCGGCCCGGCGCTCTCGACCCTGCTGGCCGGTCACCGCCTGACCGTGGCCCACGAGCCGCAGAGCTGGGAGCTTGCCACCGTCGGCGGCTGGGTGGCCGCCCGCGGGTCGGGCCTCAAGAGCCTGGGCACGGGGCGGATCGAGCAGCTGTTCGCGGGCGGCACGCTCGAGGCACCGGCCGGGACGCTGCGCCTGCCGCCGCACCCCGCGTCGGCCGCGGGTCCCGACATCCGCCAGCTCGTCCTGGGCTCGGAGGGGCGACTCGGCATCCTGACCGAGGCCATCCTGCGGGCCGCCCCGCAGCCCGAGGTGGAGCGCATGGACGCGTGGGCGCTGCCCGCCTGGCCGGACGCCGTGGATGCGGTGCGGGAGCTGGTGCAGGCGCGGCCGGGCCTGTCGCTGCTCCGCCTCTCCACCGCGGCCGAGACCCGCACCCTGCTGGCGTTCGCGGACCGTCCGGCCCAGACCCGCGCCCTCGCCGCTTACGTCCGCGCCCGGCGCCGCCACGGCGACTGGCTGCTCGTGCTGACCGGTGTGGCGGGCCGCCCGCGGACGGCCAAGGCGGCCCGCGGCGAGGCCGGGGCCATCCTCGGCGGCCACGGCGGCATCCGCCTGCCGGCGCTCGCCGAGGCGTGGTCGCGGACCCGTTTCCGCTCGCCGTACCTGCGCAACGCGCTGTGGTCGGCCGGGTACGCGTCCGACACGCTGGAGACCGCCACCGACTGGGCGCACGTGCCGGGGCTGCTGGCCCGGCTCGAGACGGCCCTCCAGCGCGCCCTCGAGCCCTGGAACGAGCGCGTGCACGTCTTCACGCACCTCTCGCACCTCTACCCCTCGGGGTCGAGCCTGTACGTGACGTACATCTTCCGGCTGGCCGTGGACCCGGACGAGACGCTCGCGCGGTGGCAGGCGCTCAAGACGGCCGCCAGCCTGACGATCGTCGCCGACGGCGCGACGATCAGCCACCACCACGGCGTGGGCGTCGACCATGCGCCATACCTCGCGGGCGAGAAGGGGGCCCTCGGGATGGCCGCCCTCGAGGCCGTTGCGCGCACGTTCGACCCCGACGGGATGATGAACCCGGGCGTGCTCCTGCCGGGACCGGGATGAGCGCGGCCGACCGGGTCCTGGCGCTCGACGTCGGCACGCAGAGCGTGCGGGCGATGGTGTTCGACCCCGCCGGCGCCCTGCTCGCCCGCACCAAGATCCCGATCGAGCCCTGTGTGCCCGGCCCGCCGGGCTGTTGCGAGCAGGACGCTGACCTCTACTGGCGGGCGCTGGGCGAGGCGACCCAGGCCCTCTGGCAACAGCCCGGCGTCGCGAAGGACTCGATCGCGGGCGTGGCGCTGACGACCCAGCGCGGGACCGTGGTGCCGACCGATGCCGACGGCGAGCCGCTGCGGCGGGCGATGGTCTGGCTCGACCGCTGCCGCGCCGAGGGGCTGCCGCGGATCGGCGGCACGTGGGGCCTGGCGCTTCGGGCGGCCCGCGCGACCGAGACCGTGGCGACGTTCCAGGCCGAGGCCGAGGCCAACGTCCTGGCCCGGACCGAGCCGGCGGTGTGGTCGCGCGTGCGCCGCTACCTGTTCCTGTCGGGCTTCCTCGTCCATCGCCTGACGGGCCGCTTCGCGGACAGCGTCGCCGCCCAGGTGGGCTACGTGCCGTTCGACTTCAAGGGCCTGGGCTGGGCCCCGGCCGGCGACTGGAAGTGGATCGCCGTCCCCGTGCAGCGCGAGTGGCTGCCCGAGCTCGTCCGGCCCGGCGACCTCATCGGGCGGATCACGCCTGCCGCGTCCGACGCGACCGGCATCCCGACGGGCCTGCCCCTGCTCGCTGCCGCCGGCGACAAGGCGTGCGAGGTCCTGGGCTCGGGCGCGCTCGACCCGCACGTCGGCGCCATCTCGCTGGGCACGACCGCCACGTTCAACACCACGCACCGCCGGTACACCGAGGTCATCCCGCTGGTGCCCCCCTACCCCGCCGCGGTCCCCGGCGCGTACAGCCTCGAGGTCCAGGTCTACCGCGGGTTCTGGATGATCGAGTGGTTCAAGCGCGAGTTCGGCGCGGCCGAGGTCGCCCGTGCACGCGGGCTCGGCGTGGACACGGAGTCGCTGCTGGACGACCTCGTCGCGGCCACGCCGCCCGGGTCGATGGGCCTGGTGCTGCAGCCCTACTGGTCGCCCGGCGTGCGGGTCCCCGGGCCCGAGGCCAAGGGCGCGGTCATTGGCTGGGGCGACGTGCACACCCGCGCCCACCTCTACCGGGCGATCCTCGAGGGCCTCGCCTACGCGCTGCGGGAAGGCATGGAGCGGACCGGGAGGCGCACCAGGGTCCCCGTGACCGAGATCCGCGTCTCCGGGGGCGGCAGCCAGAGCCCCGCGGCCGTCCAGCTGATCGCGGACGTGTTCGGCCTGCCGGCGAAGCGGCCCCACACGCACGAGACGAGCGGCCTCGGCGCGGCCATCGACGCGGCGGTGGGCCTGGGCATCCACCCCTCGTTCGAGGCGGCGGTGGTCGCCATGACGCGCATCGCGGAGACGCGCGACCCGGACCCGGCCGCCCACGGCGTCTACGAGGAGCTCTACCGTGCGGTGTACCTGCGGCTGTACGAGCAGCTGCGGCCGCTGTACCGCGAGATCCGGCGCATCACCGGGTACCCGCCCGAGGTCTAGCGGGTTCTGCCGGAGCCGGGCATTTGACAGGAACGGCGGCCCACAGCATGCTCCCTGTATCGCCCGATGGATTGCGGCCGCCAGGCCTTCGCCAACATCGCGACCTTTGCCGCCGCACCGGGCCCACAGAACGCTGCTCCGGCCTCCGAATGCCACGGCCGTTGGAGCGGCAGGGCACCCCGTCCAAGTCCCGACGGAGCCCGGAAAGGATCAACCGTCCCATGCTCTCTCGCGCTACCACGAATGCCGTGGCGTTCCGCGCGTCCTCGATGCGCCGGATGCGCCGCCGCACTGCGCACGCCTCGCGCCTGTACTGCGCGACCAACGGGTGCACCAGCTTCCTCGTGATCGACGAGGCGGCCGGCATCGCGCACTGCGAGATCTGCGGCTACTCGCGCCGCCTCAACTAGCCCAGCGGGCGGGATCGCCCGCCCCACCACAGCCCGAGTCTGCGGCCGACCCCGAAGCGCGGTCGGCCCGCTCGTCTCCGGCGGTCGGCGCCGCGGTCGCAGCCGGCCCGGGAGGTAGCCTGCCCGCCCTGCGCGACGCGGTTGCCCCGCCGCACGCAGCTCCCCGACAATCGCGCCGCGTATCGCGCTGCACGGCACCCCGACCCGGGGAAGGAGCTCCATGACCGCCCACCCCACCCTCGACCGCGCTCGCCTGGAGCACCTCATGGCGTCGGAGCTGGCGGCCTTCGAGCGCGCCAACCCCCGCTCCCGGGCGCTGTTCGAGCGGGCGCAGGGCCCGTTGCTCGACGGCGTGCCGATGAACTGGATGGTCAAGTGGGCGGGCCCCTACCCGCTGTTCGTGGAGTCGGCGTCGGGCGCCCACTTCCGCGACGTCGACGGCCACGACTACGTCGACCTGTGCCTGGGCGACACGGGCGCGATGGCGGGCCACGGGCCCGAGGCGACCGTCCGCGCCGTGGAGGCGCAACTCCGCCGGGGCATCACGCACATGCTGCCAACCGCGGACGCCATCGCCGCGGGCGACGAGCTCCAGCGCCGGTTCGGCCCCCGCTACTGGCAGTTCACCCTCACGGCGACCGACGCCAATCGGTTCACGATCCGGCTCGCCAGGCACCTCACCGGCAGGTCCAAGATCATCGTCCACAACCACTGCTACCACGGCTCGGTGGACGAGACGTTCGCCGTCATCGGGCCGGACGGCTCGGCGGTTGCCCGGCGCGGCAACATCGGCGGGCCGGTGCCCCTCGCCGAGACGACCCGGGTCGTGGAGATCAACGACCTCGGCGGCCTCGAG
>JAKAMV010000558.1 GCA_021812735.1 Chloroflexota bacterium
CGCCCACGTCGACGCGGGGTTCCTGGTCGCCATGGTCAACTACCGCGGCTCGGACGGGTACGGCCAGGCGTGGCGGGACGCGCTGATCGGCAACGTGGGCTTCCTCGAGCTCGAGGACGTGCTCGCGGGGCTCGACGACCTGGTCGCCCGCGGGCTCGCAGACCCACAGCGTGCGGTGCTCGCGGGCTGGTCCTGGGGCGGGTACATCACCCTGCTCGGCGCCGGGCGGCACCCAGAGCGCTGGGCCTCGCTCGTTGCCGGGGTGCCGGTGGCGGACTACGTGGCCGAGTTCGAGGACGAGGCGCCGTCGCTCCAGGCGCTCGACCGGGCGCTGTTCGGAGGGGACCCGGCCACCAGGCCGGACCTGTTCCGCGAGCGCTCCCCCATCACCTACGTCGACGAGGTGCGGGCGCCCCTCCTGATCCTGGCGGGCGAGAACGACTCGCGATGTCCCATCCGCCAGATCTGGAACTACGTCGCCCAGATGCGCGCCCGCGACGTCGAGCCGCGGCTCTACACGTACTCGACGGGCCACGCCTCGTTCGACACGGACGAGAAGCTCCGCCAGGCGGCGATCGTGCTCGACCACCTCACCCAGACCATCCCCGGCGTGACCCGCCTCGACGGGATCGAGCGGCACCTGCCCGCCGACTGAGGCGGCCGGCTGTTCGGCCCTGTCAGCCGCGGGACGATGCGCCCAGCATGCCCCGACAGGAGGACACGCCATGGGCGACACCGGTTTGCCGCTGCTCGACATCGAGCTCGCGGAGGCGACGCGGCTCCCGGATGGCCGCGTGGTGGAGTGGGAGGCGCTCGGCGACGGCGACGAGCCACTCGTCTGGGTCGAGGGCGGTCCCGGGCTGTGGGCCCACCTCGCCCGGGCAGACGTCGTGCCGGTCCTCGACCGGTTCCGCTGCTATCTGGTCAACCAGCCGGGGTGCGGTCGCACGTCGCCGGCGCCCGACGCGTCCGGGTACGGCCTCGAGGCGGTCGCGGGGTTCTTCGAGGCTTGGAGGTCCACGATGGGGCTCGGCCCCGTGACCGCCATGGGCCACTCGTGGGGCGGGCTCGCGGCGCCCGCGTGGGCGGCCCTCCACCCGGATGGCGTCCGGCGGCTGATCGTGATCGACGGGTACGCGGGCGCGGGCTCCGTGGACGCCGCGGAGGCCGAGGCGGAGCAGCAGCGGGCGCTCGACCGGATCAGGGACCGCCCGTGGTTCGCGGCGGGCTTCGCGGCCTGGGACACGGGGGCGAGCCGCCTTGGCATGCCCGAGGCTGACGCTGTCGAGAGCATGCGGGCCTTCATGCCCTTCTACTTCGCCGATGCCGACGAGCCGGCGTCGGCGGCGCACGTCGATCGGCCGCGCCAAGAGCTCCGGATCAACGTGCCGGCGTCGGACGCCTGGACCGGCTGGCGGGAGGCGCTCGACTACCGGCCGCTGCTGGCGGAGGTCCGCTGCCCGACGCTGGTGGTCGTCGGCGAGCACGACTGGATCTGCGGACCGGTGTGGAACCGCGCCCTGGCGGCCGCCATCCCCGGCTCCCGGCTGGTCGAGATCCCGGGAGTCGGGCACCTGCCCCAGTACGAGGTGCCGGAGGTGTTCCGCGACGTGGTCGCCGCCTGGCTGGCGGACGTGGGATAGGCCCGCGGCCGGCCGGGCGCTCCCTAGCGGAACCGGTACTCGGCGCGGTTGCCGCGGCACGGGTTGCCGCGCCCGTACGCGACGACGCCAGCGGTCACGTCGGCAAGGCACCAGAAGCACGTGGCGGAGCTCTCGCCCTCGTCGTCGTGGCGGCAGATCGACGGGCGCGTGCCGTGGTCGCAGATGGCGGCGAAGAGCGCGTCGCCCGTCACCGTGCCCGGAGCCGGGCCGGCGCCGGAGGGCCCGTCGAGGAGTTCGAGCGCCCGGTCGAGGCGGACCGCGGACGTGCGCGTGTACGCCGGATCGCCCTCGTAGCGGAGCATCCGCTCGCAGGCGTAGTGGTTGGTGTGGGCGAGCGTGCCGGGCGCCGACGGCCGGACCAGCTCGGCGTCGGTGGCCGATCCCTCCACGTCCACGACGCGGCCGTCACGGTGCGCCAGGACGGTGTTGTACGAGGACGCGCGGTCGGGCCGCAGCGCCATCGCCACGGCCGCATCGAGCGTGGTGGCGGTCAGCTGCTCGCGGACCATGAGCAGGCGCGGCACGCCGATGCGGTTGTCGTTCGGGGAGAGCTCGTTGCCGGTCAGCGACAGGCCGGCGGAGTTCCATCCCACCGAGATCCACGGCCCGATGCCCAGCGAGAAGACGACGGGCTCGCCTGGCACCCGCCACTCGATCGCGACGGCGGCGGCCTCCGACGACGGCGAGAGGTCGTTGTTGTGGGCGACCCACACGTGCCCGTCGGCGGTGGCGGGCGGGACGGCCACGAGATCGGAGCACCGGCCCTGGACGACGTCCGCGCTCGCCTGCGAGGGTCGGACTGACCAGATCTCCTCGATCGAGGCGGCGAAGAGCGCCAGCGGGTCCACCCCTGCCCCCTCGGCTGCCCCGTCGATCTCCTCCACCAGCCACGGCGTCGACCGCAGCGTGGCGTCCCGATGCGCGGCCGAGAGCTCCAGCTGCGCCTCGCGCGTCCGGCCGGGAGGGAGCTGGGCGTCGAAGTCGACCGCAGCGCGGATCGTCGCGGCGGTCGCCGCGCCGACCTGGCGGCCCACCTCGCGATGCGAGCCCGACACGTGCAGCAGCGGCATCCCGCCCGGTGCGCCGGTCACGCCGCTGACGCTGCCGGCCGTCGCGCCGGGGATGCGGGTGGGATTGCCACCGCCGGTCGAGCTGGCCACCTTGCGAGGATATGGCTTCTCCGGCCCAAGTGGCCAGAGGGTCAGTGGCGAGGGGGCGCACCACGGCGGCGGCCGAGCCGGCAACGTGCCGCGCTCAGCGGTGACGGGAAGGTTGTTGCCCATGCCCAGGAGACATGCGGGTCAAGCCTGCCCGCTCAACGGGTGCTCCGATGCAGATGCCCGGAGGATGGGCAATTCGGCGCATGGCTGGTCCGCTCGCGGCCTTCCGGAGCCGGAATCATGCACCAAGGCGCCCGCCCAGCGGGCACCTGCGCTGGAGTGCCCGCCCCGCGGGCAGCGGTCGGCGGAATGCCGCCCGGGCGCGCCGCCCATCGGCCAGCCCCGCCGGACGCCCGAGAGACGGGCCGCCGCCAAGGCGACAGGCCCGCCTCCGAGCTCCTCCCGACGTGGAACCGCTGTGGCCGACCCTCTCAGGCTGGGCTCGCCGCGGGGATGTCGTCGGGGATGTACCCCGTGATCCCCATCTCCGGCACGTCTAGGCCGGCCAACTCCACCTCCGGGCTGACCCTGAGCTTCATCACCCGGTCGAGGAGCTTGAAGAAGATGTACGAGGCTCCGAATGCCCAGACGAAGCACGTCACCGCCCCGACGATCTGGGCGCCCAGCTGGCTCGGGTTCCCGTACAGCAGGCCGGTCACCTGCCAGCCTCCGTAGTTGGCGGTGCCGTCGGCGAACAGGCCCACCGAGATGACGCCCCACAAGCCGTTGACGCCGTGGACGGAGATGGCGCCCACCGGGTCGTCGATGTGGATGCGGTCGAAGAAGGCGACCGACAGGCACACGATCACGCCCGCCACGCCACCGATGATCGCCGCGTTGACCGGGCTCACGAAGCCCGAGGGCGCGGTGATCGCCACGAGGCCGGCCAGCATGCCATTGGCCATCATGCCCGGGTTGGGCTTCTTCTCGGTCCACCACGTGTAGAACATGGCGGTGATGGCGCCGAAGCCCGACGCGATCATCGTGACCACGGCCACGATGCCGATCCGCAGGGCACCGTTGCCCGATGCGCCGAAGGTGCTGCCGGGGTTGAAGCCGAACCAGCCGAAGGCCAGGATGAAGGTGCCCAGGATGGCCAGGATCTGGTTGTGGCCCGGGATCGAGTTGGCCGAGCCGTCCTTGTTGTACTTGCCGATCCGCGGGCCGATGACGATGGCGCCCGCGAGGGCGCACCAGCCCCCGACGGAGTGGACGACGCCCGAGCCGGCGAAGTCGGCGTAGCCGGCGCCCAGCCCGATCTGGCCGAGCTGGCTCAGCCAGCCGCCGCCCCACGCCCAGGCCGCGAACACCGGGTACAGCAGCGCGGAGATGAACAGCCCATAGACCACGAACGGCTTCCAGCGCCAGCGCTCGGCCATCGACCCCGTCGGGATCGTTGCCGCCGTGTCCATGAACACGAGCTGGAACAGGAAGAACGCGATGACGCCGACGTCATAGGTGCCGCCGGTGAGCCCGAAGCCGGTGGTCCCGAACAGGTTCCAGGTGTTGCCCCCGATCGAGATCGACGCCATCCCGTTGAGGGGGTGCAGCCCGCCGAGGTTGCCGACGCCGACGGTGCCCAGCCCGCCGAAGGCGATCGCGAAGCCGACGACGAAGAAGCCGACGATGCCGACCGCGTACACCATGAAATTCATCGACATGGTGTGCATTGCGTTCTTGGCCCGGGTGAAGCCGGTCTCCACCAGGGCGAAGCCGGCCTGCATGAACATGACCAGGAAGCCGGTCACCAGGAGCCACGTGAAGTTGATGCCCAGCCGGTTCTGGTCCACAAGGTCGGCCAGCTTGGCCGCGAACGGCTCGGCCGTCTTGGCGGTGTCGTAGTCGGACTGCGTGATGGAGCCGGGCATCAGGCCGATGAGGTTCGTGCCGCTGCCCGTCGTGCCGCCGGAGGGGTCCCCGGTGACCGGCGCGCTGGCGCAGCCGGCCACGATCATCACGAGGCCGACGAGGCCGGCGATCAGGATGGCGCGTCGCAGCAGGGACTGCTGCCCCTGCCTCGCCGGCTCGCGGCGCGCCCCGGCGAGGCCGAGGTCAGATCGGGTGCCGGAAGACATGGTTCCTCTCCTTTCCGCCCGCCGCCACCAAGGTCAGCGGGCACCCTCCGTGGTGATGCCGACGCCGCGCCGCCTCGCCAGCGGCAGCCGCGTGCCCAGCCGCAGGCGTGGCAGCGACGCGCCATGGCCGATGGAGCTCCGGCGCCTGGTGCGCGTGATCACCAGCGCCTGCTTCGCCGCCAGTGCCGGCGGGGTGCCCGGGTCCACCGCCCGCAGCGCGGCGACGAACCACCGCTCCGCGTCAACGAGGTTCCCGAGGCGAAGGGCGAGCTCGCCCGCCTTCATGCGCGGCGCGAAGCCGGCGGGGTCGAGGGCGAGGGCCCGCTCGGATGCCTCCGCCGCGCCGTCCGCGTCCGCGGCGGCCATCCGCACGCCGGAGAGGTAGGCCCAGGCATCGGCGTCGGCGGGGTCGGCCGCGACGATCGTCTCCAGGCGGTCCCGGCCGATCTCCAGCTCCTCCTGGGCCAGCGCACGCAGTGCCGCCGCCAGCTCGGGCGTCATTCGCCATCCACCTGCGGCAGCCGCACGGGCAGCAGCGCGGCGTTGCCGACCATGCTCGGGCGGGACGAGCGGATCCGCTCGCCTGTCCGCACCCAGGCCGTGACGAGGAGCGGTGCGAGCACGGTCGTGGCCAGCGCCAGCAGCACGACGGCCGCGTACACCGACGGGTTGATCGCGCCGCTGTTGAGACCGACCGTCGCCGCCACGAGCGCCACCTCGCCCCGGCTCACCATGCCCATGCCCACCAGCCCGGCGTCGTCGCCGCTGAGGCCGCCCAAGCGCGCCCCGAGGCCGCAGCCGACCACTTTGCCCATCACCGCAACCCCGAGCAGGACCAGCGCGAAGGGCAGCACGGGCGGCACGTCGTGGAGGTCGGCGGCGAGGCCGATCGAGGCGAAGAACACCGGGACCGACAGCGTCTCGCCCGCATGGACGAGGCCGTCCTTCATGCGCTCGGCGAGCGGCGATTCGGCCAGCAGCAGCCCCGCCACGTAGGCGCCGGTGATCCCGGCCAGGCCGCCATACGTCTCGAATGCCCAGGCCACGAGCATCACGAATCCGAGCGTGGCCGCCAGACCGCCGCCGCCCCGGAGGTGCAGGGCGTCCATCGCGTGGTGCAGGTGGCTGGGCAGGTAGCGCAGGGCGACCGCCGCGATGCCCACCGTGATGGCCATCGGCACCAGCACCCCCAGCGGCGACCCGCCGCCGCCAGCGTCGGCGACCACCAGCGCGAGGACGATCAGCCCGAGGATGTCGTCGATCACCGCCGCGCCGAGGATCGTCAGGCCGCCAGACCCGCCGAGCAGGTCCATCGACTGGAGCGTCGCCGCCGTGATGCCCACGCTGGTCGCCGTCAGGATCGCCCCGACGAACAGCGAGGTCCGCATGTCGAGCCCGAACGCGCGCGAGACGGCGATCCCGAGCGCGAACGGGAGGATGACACCGCCCACCGCGGCGAACAGGGCCGGCCGGCCGACCTTGCGCATGGCGGTCATGTTGGTCTCGAGGCCAGCCGTGCCGAGGATGGCCAGCGCTCCCAGCTCGGCCACGAGCTTGACCGCATCCCCGTCACCGACCAGGCCGAGCACGCTCGGGCCGACCACGATGCCGGCGCCGATCTGGCCCACCACCCGCGGCAGGCGCGCGGCATGGGCCAGGGCCGCGCCGAGCTCGGCGGCGATGAGGACGACCGCGAGCGGCAGCAGCATGCTCACCATCGGACCGATCCTCCGTACGCCACCACACGCAAGGGCGGGTTGGCGTCACGGTAGGTGTCGGCGACCCCGGCGATCAGCGCCGGGCGAGTTGCCCGAGCGCCCAATCTCGGCACCGCGGGGTGCCGATGCGGATGCCGAACCGACACCTTGCCTTCATGCTGCCTCCAGCCTTCCTCCACGCAGCCTCAGCGCTCGGGCGCTCGGCAACGAGGGCCGCGACAAGCCGACAGGTCAACGAGGCGCACTAGCCGGCGGGCGCGGGCGCCGGAAGGGGCGGGGCGGGCGGTCGGAGCCGGGCCGGCGAGGAGCAACGACCCGGCGGGCGCGGGCGCCGGAAGGGGCGGGGC
>JAKAMV010000559.1 GCA_021812735.1 Chloroflexota bacterium
CCGCGTCTACTATGCCGGGCAGCCTGTCGCCGCCGTCGTCGCCACGAACGAGTACGCGGCCGCCGACGCCGCGTCGCTCGTGCGCGTCTCGTACGAGCGCCTGCCCGCCATCGTCGATCCGCTCGAGGCGATCAGGGAACGTGCCGCGGCCGTCCTCGATGCTGCGGCCGGCACATCCGCCGAGGCGGCCGCCCACGGCGCGGAAGCTGGCGCCCCCGGCGCGGAGACCGCCGCCGGGGAGCCGGACGAGCCCTCGCCCAACGTCACCTATCGGCGACGGGTGAGTCGCGGCGACGCGCGTGCCACGCTGGCAGGGTGCGACGAGGTCGTGCGGCTTCGTTTCGCGATGCCGCGTGTCCACCAGGGGTTCCTCGAGCCGCACGTGGTGATCGCCGCCTACGGCACCGACGATCGGTACACCGTCTGGACCCCCATCCAGGCGCCGTTCTGGGCCAGGCAGGAACTCGCCGGTCAGCTCGGCGTGCCGGTCAGCCGCGTCCGGGTCGTGCCGATGCCCGTCGGCGGCGCCTTCGGCGGCAAGCTGGGCTGTCTGCTCGAGCCGCTCGTGGCGCTCCTGGCCCGGCGCGTCGGCCGCCCCGTGCGGCTGGAGCTCACACGGACGGAGGAGTTCCTCCTGGGGCGCGCGGGACCGGCAAGCGTGATCGACATCGAACTGGGAGCCGACCACGGCGGGACCCTGCGTGCGCTCGCCGCGGACATCGTCATCGACAACGGCGCCAGTGAGGGGGGCATGGCCGATCTGTGCGCCACGCAGCTCACCAGCGTCTACCGGATCCCCGATATCGAGACACTGGTGCGTGACGTGGCCACGAACAAGACACCCGCGGGCGCGTACCGCGCGCCGGGAGCGCCGGAGGCCGCGTTCGCGCTCGAATCGGCGATGGACGAACTGGCACGGCGCCTCGGCCGCGATCCCCTCGAACTCAGGCTGCAGAACGCCATCCGCGAGGGGGATCCTCTTCCCGACGGCTCGACCTGTCCGCGGGTCGGTCTGGTCGAGTGTCTCGAGGCCGCGCGGGAGCACCCTCTGTACAGCGCGACGCTCGAGGCAGGGGAGGGGTTGGGCGTCGCCGCCAGCGGCTGGCGCGGCGGGCTCGAGCCGGCCACCGCTGTCTGTCGCGTCGAAGAGGACGGCACGCTCAACGTGCTGGTGGGATCGGTCGACATCAGCGGCACCGACACGACGCTGGCGATGATCGCCGCCGATACCCTCGGGGTTCCCGCCGAATCGGTGCGCGTCGAGCACGGCGATACCGACCTCGCACCGCATGCCGGTGCGGCGGCGGCGAGCAAGACCACCTACACGGTAGGGCTGGCGGTGGAGCGGGCTGCCGCAGACGCGCGCAGGCAGCTCATGGAGGTCGCGGCGGCGCAGCTGGAGGCCGCTGTCGACGACCTCGAGATCATCGGCGGCTCGGTCCGCGTCAAGGGGAGCCCCGATCAGGGCCGCAGCATCGGCGAGCTTGCCCTTGCGACCAGCTTCAACAGCCCGTACCCGCCCCTGGAGGGCACAGGTCGGTCGGCGCAGACCGTCCGGGCGCCGATGTTCACCGTGCACGTGGCGCGGGTCCGCGTCGACGCCTCGACCGGCGCCGTCACGGTCACCGGGTATGCCGCGATCCAGGACGTCGGCAGGGCGCTCAACCCGCCGGAGGTGGAGGCGCAGATTCACGGGGGCGTCGCCCAGGGACTCGGGCGGGCGCTCGGCGAGCAGCTCACCTACGATCCCGAGGGCCAGCCGCTGGCCACGACCTTTCTCGACTACATGCTCCCCGGCGCCGACCAGATACCGGCGATCGCCGTCCAGCTCGTGGAAGTTCCCTCGCCGGCCGGGCCCTACGGAGCCCGTGGGATCGCCGAGCCACCGGCGGTGCCGGGGGCCGCGGCGGTGGCCAATGCCATCCGCAACGCCAACGGCGTGCGCCTCTCGAGTCTGCCCTCGGAGCCCTGGCAGCTGCTCGGACTGACGACGGCAACCGGGGGCGGTTGAGGGGGCAGGCTGGACATCCGTCGCTCGAGCGGGATCGTGCGTCGAGATGGCGGTCTTCGAGCGCCGGCCCTCGATCGGGCCCGATCGGTTCGAGCGAGTCGACTACGTTGTCGACCCTGTGGCCGATGTCAGCGATGATTTCCGCCGCGTCTACGAGCTGTGGCTTTCGGACGGCTGGGGACGCTGCGCCGGACGACGGAAGGCCAGTCGAGGTCGCGGCAGTTGTCCAGTTACGCGGGCAGGACCCCGGCCGACACGAGCTGGAGCGGCTGGAGGAGCGCGCCGACCTGGTGCAGTATGCCCGGCGGCGGCGGAGCGGTGACGAGCGCCCAGACCAGCGCAAGCAGCGCCAAGATGCAGGCGACGATCAGGATCCCGAGCAGCTGTCGTCGAAGCTCAGCGAACATGGCCACCCTCGCGGCGAACGGCGTCAGCATCGTGCGGAATGGACCGACCCGACAAGGGCCACTCGGCTCAGCGGACTGACATGCCGCGGTGCTCGAGCGACTCCTGGATCGCGACGGGCGGCGCGAGCGGATAGCTGGCGGCGCCACGGCCGGATTCGGCTCCTCGTCGAGTCGCAGGCGGACGGGCCGTAGGACGGGGCCGGAGAACGCGGCGACGGCCAGCCCGCGGCCGGCGATGAGTCGCTCCGCCCGACCCGCACGGCGGCCGCGCTGATGGGCGCTCCACGAAGTGACCCTCACGTGGAGGCGACCCCAACGGCGAGAACCAGGATCGAATGGACGCCCTCCCACACGCAGTAGCGCGTCGACGCGCAATGGCGGCGCTCACTTTCCACAGCGGGTACGAGCCACGGCTTCGCCCAGCGGGCTCGGTCGAAGGCCTCGCATTCGATCTGCGCGCACGGCTCGTACCATCCGGGGTCGAGGCCGGGCCGAGGTTCGGACGCCACGAGTTCCGCGAACGATCCGAACTCGTTACGAATCTGTCCAGCGACAGCACGAAGCGTCCGAGGCCTCGAAGGGAGCGTGGGGTAGCGCGTTGCGTCGATCTCCTCCCATGCGACATCAAGGAAGGGTGCTTGCCTCCTGGTCTCCACCTTGACGGTGCCTGACAATGGAGCCAGAAGGGCGCGAACGTGTCCGTGGCTAGACAGTAGGCTGACTTGGAAGACGATCTCAACTCGAGTGCATCGACCGAGGGCAAGTCAAGCGGAGAGGAGGGTCTGGAGGTGCCCCAACAGCTTCCCGAGTGGGAGCAGCTCCTCGACGCCGCCGCGCGCCTCCAGGGAATCCTGCCGGACACGACTCTCGTGGGCTGGACGGCCGCGGCGCTCGACGCCCAGCATCGGCGGTCGATGGATGCGGACCATGTGATGGTCGGCCTGATCGATCGGTTCGACGAGGTGCTTGCGGAACTCGAAGCTGCGGCCGGCTGGAAGACAGCCCGCGTGAAGCGGCCGGTTGCGATCTACGGGAGCCTCGACGGGATCCTGACGACAGTCCGCAACCAGATCCGCGCCGCCCCGCTTGAGACGGTCGAGATTGAGGTCTCCGGCCGCAGGCTGCGCGTGCCAACGCGGAGGGAGATCCTCCGGATCAAGGCATGGCTCGTCGTGACGCGGAACGCCACGCGGGACTACCTCGACGTCGCTGCGGTCGCGGCCAAGCTCGGCGATCGCGAGGTGCTCGCGGCGCTCGCTTCGCTGGACCGCCTCTACGCCCAGCCGAGCGATCCGGGCGCGGTGCGCCAACAGGTCATGCGCCAGCTCGCGTCACCCAAGCCGTTCGACCTTGATCGCGTGAAACTCGACGAGTACAAGGGTCTCGTGCCGGAGTGGCGCGATTGGGCGACGGTGGTCGCGCAATGCCGCCGAGTCGCATCACGCATGGCCTCCGCCGTCGCCACGCGACGAGCGGGCTGGACCGACGTGCGGACGTAGGATGGTGTCATGCGCCACCGACATCTTCGCGGCCAACTGTTGACACTCGCCGCGCTCGACGACCTCCTCGAGCATGGGACGCTCGCTGATTGGCGTCCTGTGCTCGCGCGCGTCCGGCGGGATCCGGACGGCGATGTGGCGACGAAGATCGAGACACTCCTGCGCTCTCGCGACTACGAGGAGACGGGCGCACTCTGGCAAACGGTCATTGCCGACGCCCGCACCCGACGGATGGCCGGTCGCTCGGCGGGGTAGTCATCGCCAGGCCGAGCAAGGCGGAGAACGCCGCCCGGGCGTCGTCTCGGAACTCAGTCCGAAAGCAGAACTCGGCGAGGTACGGTGCGAGGTCGGCCGGCGGCTTGTTGTAGGTGCCCAGCAGCCAACGCTTGAACCGGCTCGTCACCCCATCTGCTGCGGGTGTTGCGCGGTTCGCAGCCCCGCTGGCGAGCCCGCCGCGCGGGTGCGGAATGCGGATCCAGGCGAAGCCGGCCGCTGGCAAGCCGAGATAGCCGTCGTGTCCGTCAGTGACCACGGTCGAGCCCGGACGCACGAGGCGCTCGATGGCGGACATCAGCGTCGCGCCTCTGCGATCTGGCACGATCGCGAGACAGGTCCGCGGACTAGCACGCTGGATCAGGACGAGCACGATCGTCTCAGACCAATCGAGCGCTCGACCGCCGCCATGCCTCACGCCGACCGCAGGCTGGGCAACGGAACCCATCAGGCCAACGGCAGGTCAGTAGCCACTCTCGGCAAGCCTCATCGTCGGGGAAGACTGCCTGGAAGTCGGCGATCGAGGCCGGGAAGGGCAGGCTCACGACGCTATTGCGGGACTGGTGTAGTCAGGTGGTCAAGCATCGGCGATGAGCCAGGGATCGCGGAGCGGCGAGGCGACGGCGGTCGCCAGGCCAGACGGGTCTTGACAGTGCAACGTGCAACTGGCAGTATACCGGGCGTGAGCGACTACTCCCTCGGCGAGCTCTGCGACCTGGCCGGCGTCTCGCCGCGCACGGTCCGCTACTACATCGCGGAGGGGCTGCTGCGCACGCCGGGGCAGGGACCCGGGGCCCGGTACGACGAGGGACACCTCGGGCGGCTGCGGCTCATCCGCCGGCTGCAGCGCGAGCACCTGCCGCTGGCCGAGATCCGGAGCCGCCTGCGCGCCCTCGACGACGCGTCCGTGCAGGCGCTCCTCGCGGCGCCCGAGCCCGACGAGACCACCGGGTCCGCCGTCGACTACGTGCGGGCGGTCCTGGCCGGTGGCCGCCCGGCGACCTCTGCGGTCCCACCTGCCGCCGCGTCGCTGGGCCCGCCAGCGCGCGCCGCGCTCGCCGGCCCATCCATGCCCACGCCGTCCGTGCCGCCCGAACCCGAGCGCTCGCAGTGGGAGCGCATCGCGCTCACGCCCGACCTCGAACTCCATGTCCGCCGGCCGCTCACGCGGCTCGGCAACCGCCAGCTCGCGCGCCTCCTCGAGGCCGCGCGGGAGATCCTCCGGGAGGGGGAGCCATGACCCTGTCCGCACGCGCCGACCGCTCACTCGTCCGCGCCGCCGCGCGCTCCGACCGCTACGCCCTCGTCCACGTCGAGGCGCCCGTCCAGCAGACAACCGCGGAGCGCCCGCCCGTCACCGTCGCCTTCGTCCTCGACCGCTCGGGGTCGATGGGGGGCGGCAAGCTCGAGCTCGCCCGCCAGGCCGTCGAGCAGGCCCTCCGTGGCCTCGAGCCGCGCGACCGCTTCAGCCTCGTCGTGTACGACGACCGGATCGACGTGCTCGTCGAGAGCACCCCCGCGTCCGAGGAGACGAAGCGGCTCGCGCTCGGGCGCTTGGCCGAGATCGCACCCCGCGGCTCGACCGCGCTCGCCGAGGGCTGGCTGCGCGGCTGCGAGCAGGTCGCGCTCGCCCTGGGGCCCGAGGTCATCGGGCGCTGCCTCCTCCTCACCGACGGCCTGGCCAACGTCGGCATCACGGACCCCGTGGCGCTCGAGCGGCATGCCGCGGAACTGCGCCGCCGCAGCGTGGCCACCACGACGTTCGGGGTCGGGGCCGACTTCGACGAGACGCTCCTGCAGGCGATGGCGCGCGCCGGGGGCGGCCACTTCTACTTCATCGCCGAGGCGCGTCAGATCCCCGACTTCCTCGCCTCCGAGCTCGGGGAGGCGCTCGAGGTGACCGCGCGCGACGCCGTGCTCGACGTGACGCCGGCGCCGGGCATGGTCGTCGAGCCCCTGAGCGGGCAGTGGGCCGAGACCACGCTCGACGGGCACGTCCAGGTGCGCCTGGGTGACCTCGTGTCGGGCCAGGAACTCGACGTCGTCCTCAAGCTGAACTTCGCGCGCGGCGCGGTGGGCGGGCAGGTCGAGCTCGGCCTTCGTCTGCAGGACCACGACGGCGCACTCGGCTCCGCCACCGCGACCCTCGCCTTCGCGTACGCCGACCACGCGGCGAACGACCACCAGCCGCGTGACCGGGCCGTCGACCGCACGGTGGCCGAGCTGTATGCCGCGCACGCCCGCCAGGAGGCCGTCGCGCGCAACCGGAAGGGCGACTTCCGGGGCGCGGCCGAGGCGCTGCGCGGCGTGGCCCGCCGGGTCCGCGGCTACGCCGGGAACGACCCCGAGCTCGAGCGGGTCGTGCAGCGGCTGGAGCGCGAGGCCGAGGAGTTCAGCCTCGTGATGCCCGAGATGACCCGCAAGGCGATGTACTTCGCCTCGGCGAACGTCGCGTTCATGCGGGACGAGGTCGGGCGGGCGCGCCGCAGCCCCCGGTGACCGGCACGTCGGCGTCGCCTCGCCGAAGCCGCGGAAACGGAAAGGGGAGGAACGAGCCGTGACAGCGGACGCATCCGGCGCGATCGTCCTCGATGTCGTCTGCGCCGTCTGTGGCAGACGCGTCGCGTACCGCGAGCTGTACCCGGCAGGCGTGGCGCGCCCGCCCGAACGGGGTGCGGAGGATCCCGCGCGGACCCCGGAGCGCGCCTGGGGATACGTGGACGACGGCGACCGCTTCGGGTACGAACCGCTGAGCCCGGAGGGGTTAGCCC